>JANONN010000320.1:0-4809 GCA_031420835.1 Ignavibacteriales bacterium
CTCATCTGGTGGATCTATGTCTTTCGCGTTGCCGTATACGGCGACACTTTACGAAAGAGCCATCCTTAAGGATGATAAATTATCAGTCCGGTTTACCGGACTTTTTTCGATCAAGCGTCATCATTCATGGTGATGCGAAGGCTTTCACAAACCACCACCTTTGGCAGTGCAAAAGTGGGGACTTTTCAAATCGAGTCTTGGACACAAACAAGAGGATTTGCTCTTGAACGAGGAAGCCTGTCGAGAGAAGAGGGGGTCGCGTGGAAATTCCGGAGGCTTTTCCCGCGGACAATCTTGCCAAGTACAATCGAAAGGTCGTACAGCTTACAATCGCACCTTTAAACTTTTCGCTTTCTCACTCTTGGTTTCAGTCTCACCTTGACGGTCTTGATCTCAAACGGCTTGAACGCCAATTGGAGCTTCGACTTCGACGGCTTCAGTTTCTGAAGCTCATTCTCCATCATATCACATTCCACTGCGCCGAGAAGATGATGTCCGAACTCAACGGTTGTCTTCGCTCCATCACCATGTGCATCATGCAACCGGAGGATAACTGTGTCATCGGTTTCCGACTTCTTCACTGCGTCGAGTTGGATCGCCGGATGCGAAATCTTCAGGAATGGCAGAAGTTCAATCTTCGGTTCCCCATCGAATACGAGCACCGGATTGTTGAACTCTCGTGCACGATGGACAGTCTCTCCCTTCTTCCAGTCAGCGGTGTGAGGCAAGAGCGCATAGGAGAACGAGTGATGTCCCTGATCCGTCACTTTGGTGTCATTAAAGTGCCACGGTTCTGTTGGATGTGGATAGAAAGGAGAACGAATAAGAGTGAGCCGCAATGTTGTCTGTTTCGCGTCGTGGCCGTACTTGCAGTTGTTCAGCAGGCTCACGCCGAATTTTGGATCGGAAAGGTCAGCCCACTGTTGAGCCGGAACTTCGAATTTTGCGATGTCCTGTGCTGCGCGTGGTTTTGTCTGTCGCCTGATGACCCCAAAAGGAATCTCAAATGTTGCTACATTGGTCTTCACATTCAAGCCGAACGCAACTTTCAAAAGGATTTGCTTCTCAGACCATCGCGCCGTTGTTTCAAAATCAATCCGTGGCGTTGCGTGATAGAACCGTATATCTTGCGCGATGAGTGAACCGTTTTGTGATTTCAATTCTAGGCGTAGTGTCGCCCGCAACGGGCCGGTTTCAACAACCTTTACGGACTTCGTTTTGAACAACTCAGTCTTCCGGCTAAGGCTCTCCTGGTCAATTTCCCACGCATCCCATTGTTTTGGCTTATCCACAAACGTCTGAAAGTGGTTACCGACGCTTCCAGTGCGAATCAAATCCCGCCGCGTCCGTTTGTCATGGAGCGATGTGAACTGTCCGCGCTTGTTCAAGTGAGCGCGATAGAATGGAGTCTCGACCTTCTTTGGCGTAAGAACCCATGGATCGGCATTTGGCGTTACATGATCCAAAGGAGTTACATGCAGACCGAACCAGGACATAGGAAGTATCTCACTGATATAGCAGAGGAGGGAGACTGATGACCGAGACTTCGCTACGATTTGATGTTCAACGGTTTCTCCACGGTCGTTTGTGACGACAAAACCTTTAGCCTTCGACTTAAGGTTGATCGTCACGTATTCGGTTCGAGACCACGGAGATGGGTTAAAGAGAGAGAAGCGATGCCGCTTTGCCCGCCTGAACGACGTAGTCGGGCGGGCACTTTTTCCTCCAGGTTTCAGGATGTTGCGCGTGCTGCGAGTTATGACGTTGCCTGCCAATTGACGGATCTCCACGAAGTCCTTCCGAGCTTCATCGTACACGGCGGAAATAGAAGAGCCGGGGAGAATATTGTGAGATTGGTTGAGCAAAAGTTTCTTCCATGCGGCATCCAGTTGTTTACTGGGATAGTTTCTCGCCGAGATTCCGTTGTTCACCATGCTTGCAAGCACACTCAGCAATTCGGCGTTGAAGAGGAGAGTCTCACATTCTCGATTCTCCTTCTTGATCCAGGCTTGAGTTGTGAACGTGCCGCGATGTTTTTCGAGATAAAGTTCTTCCGACCATGTTGGAAGATCAGCTTGATGTTCCGCCAACGCCTGAAAGAACGTAGAAGGAATGGATGAACGTGATTGCGGCAGCGAAACGATATTGCTCAGGACTCCTACTGTATCAAGCTGTTCTTTGGTCGGTCCCCCTCCGCCATCTCCATGTCCGAACGTCTGAGCGAGTTGATTCAATATCTCTTTTTGCTGATACGCATTCCAACTCTTTGTAATGCTGCTGGGATGAAGTTGTGCTTCAAGTTCGGACGGTGGCATATGGCTCAGAACTTTCGATCCGTCGATTCCCTCCCACCAGAAGGAATTGTAAGGGAACTTCGTCTTCTCGTTCCAATTCAATTTTGTCATGTAGAAGAAAGTGATGCCGGACTTCTTCAGGATTTGTGGGAGCGACGCCGGAAAACCAAACGTATCCGGCAACCACATGATATTCCGATCAACGCCAAACTCCTGCTTAAAGAACCTCTTGCCGAAAAGGATCTGCCTGATCAGAGATTCACCACCCGGAAGGTTACAGTCAGACTCCACCCACGATGACCCTGCAATTTCCCATCGGCCTTCCGCCACACGCTCCCTGATCTGTCGGTAGAGAGCGGGGTAGCTATCTCTCACCAATTCGTAAAGTTGGGCCTGGCTCTGTGTGAACTTGAAGTCTGGAAACTCCTCCATCAGTCGCAGGGCGGTTGAGAACGTCCGAGCTGCTTTTCTTCGTGTCTCCGTCAGCGTCCAGAGCCAAGCAATATCGAGATGCGACTGTCCAATGAAATGGATGAGTCCGGGCGATGTTGATTGAAACTCGTTGCCGAGTGTGGCACTCAGGAAGTTGTATGCACGAGCGATGGCGTTCGGGTATTCTTCGCTTCCAGGGCGGTAGTACTTCACGTAAATAAGAATTCGTCGAATCAGCTCGCGGATGTCTTTAGATTCATGAGAACCGACTCCGGCGAGTTTGTCCAATTCACGAAGGAGACAGAGTTGGTTGTAGAGGGCGCGGGCTGTCGTGTCAATGGCGACAAGCTCGGCGCGGCTGAAGTTGTTTTGCTCGGTTTTTCGACCACTATACGCCTGAACGGCAAGGTGAAGTTTTTCGCCGGCTCTTGGATTGGTGGAGAAAATCACTTCCTGATGGTTCTGATCGATCCCTTGATGAGGCGTGCCGTTGAGGTAGAGGAGTGCTTCGGGAAAGTCGAGCACAATGCCTATGGTTCGGCCTGCGAATTCGGGTGGAACAACGACCGTCGTTCGGAACCAGACGGTGCGGTTATATCCGCCCCAGCGCGTCGGAACCTGAATATTTCCCCACGATTGCTCCCTGAGCGAAGGAGAATGGGCGTTTTCAATATCCCCCTCCTTCACTTTCCAGGTTGTTAAAGGAAGAGAGACAGGGTAGATCGAATTTTGAAGATGGGGCAGAATCTGGTCAAGAAGATCAAGTACCATAGGGTCGCTTTTCTACCAGTTTTCTCTCTTGCTAAGAAAAAAAGTTGGGTGAAAATAGGGATTCTTATTGAAAGGAGCAAGGAGAGATTCTGAAAACAAAAAGCCCTTCACTTAAACTATAGAGCGAAGGGCTTTGCCCCCGATGCATCGGGGCGATATGGGACTTAGCGCATCAAGAGCATCTTCTGGACGTGAGACTTGCCCGCCGTCTCGAGCCGGTAGAAGTAGATTCCACTGGGCAACTGACCCGCATCCCACGTGACAGAATGGATCCCCGGCTCCTCCTGTTCATTCACCAACACCGCAAGCTCCCGACCAAGCACATCATACACCTTCAGCGACGTGAACCCTGCGACTTGAACCTTGAAACTTATCGTTGTGCTGGGATTGAACGGATTCGGATAGTTTGCCAACAACTCAGAACTATTGAACTCCGAACTCTGAACTGTTGCACTTTCAACCATTTCCACACCGGGATTGATCGCCACAAGCACGCCTTTGTCCGTGTCAGGATATTTTTGGACTAACTCTCTATAAGCCGCCTGTGCCGTTGCTCTTTGAGATTCGCTGTACCCTGCCAGCGACGCAAGCTGAAGCAGCGCAAACTTCTCATGCTCGGTGCCTGCATACTTGGCCTTGTGGGCAAGCGCAAGAGTCTTGGCATCTGCATAACGGCCGGATGCTGCATACATTCCGATGAGTAATTCATTGGCAATGATGCCTAACTTGCCTGCCGATGTGCGGTATTGCTCGACATCGCCGATGAGCGATTCGTCTTTCGACTCTCTCCACACTTCCATCAGTCCCACCAACGCTCTCTCCCGTTCCTGCGGTCGAGAAGAACGAGCAAGAAAATTCTTGTAAAGAGCTTTTGCCCGCGCATACTGACCCTTTAAACGAGCAACGAGCGCTTGGTCTAATGATTCATTCTCATCCGATGTGACACTTGCAGCGCTTCCTTCAATGGCCACTGGGCCACCCCCGCCACCACCGGGCAAACAATCATAATCATCATACGGACGCCAATACAAGTAATTGACATACGAACTCCCATCCCATTCGATCTTCGATGCGTTCGGTGGATCCGATCCCCACCAGTTGCCTTGAGCGGTGATGCCCGATCTCACTGAAGCGTTGGCATCTTGTATTTGACTCCCATAGATCTGATTACAAGCGCCGTAATGCTTATCTTCAAGCGTCGTAGATGCCAAGGGTCGGGTAGCTGTAGTAATAAGCGATAATACCGAGATTGTTCCATGTGACTTGATTTCTACCCGGCTCCCACCACGGGTCGCCCCACCAACCGGACTGT
>JANONN010000321.1:0-2059 GCA_031420835.1 Ignavibacteriales bacterium
AGCTTGCGAAGAACATCGCTCTCCGTAACACTCAGCTTACAGTCGGTGAAATCAATGAGGCCGTCCAACGCATCCTCGACCGCTTCATCTTCATTCGCATCTGCGAAGACCGCCAGATCGAAGAGAACCAAATCCTTCTGAGCTACGCGAACGTAGAAGGTATTTACCCGAAGCTCCAAAAAGAATTTTCCCGCCTTCGCTCAAAATACAACGGCCTGATCTTCAATGAGCATAGACTAAGCGAGCAGCTTACGATAGACGACAAGCTGCTCAAAGAGATCATCAAGAATCTCTACCTCCCCCACTCGCCGTACCGCTTTAACGAAATCCCCATCGAAATTCTCGGCACGATCTACGAGCAATACTTGGGGAAGGTTATCACGCTGACGCCGACTCATCGGGCAAAGGTGGAAGTGAAGCCGGAAGTCCGCAAAGCCGGCGGCGTGTTCTACACTCCGCACTTCATCACATCGTACATTGTGAAGAACACGATTGGAAGATTGCTGCAGACGGAACCTTGCGAAGGTTCCCGCCAACCAGACGGCGGGCAGGCAAAACCTTCGCAAGGTTATGGAAAGACACCTGAGCAGATCGCCAAGATGAAATTTGCGGATATTGCTTGTGGCAGCGGCTCATTTCTGCTTGAGATGTTCGACTATCTCATTCGCTACCACATTGACTACTACTCTGCCAATCCGAGCAAGATAAAAACAGTTGACGGCGTTCCCGATGCGTTCCAAACTCAAGAGGGACTCTGGCATCTTTCGACACGGAAGAAAAAGGAAATTCTGGTCAACAACATCTACGGTGTTGATATTGACCCGCAAGCGGTCGAAGTGACGCAGATGAGTTTGTATTTGAAACTCTTGGAAGGCGAGAGCGCGGAAACGTTCGACAAGCAGTTGACGCTTGAGATCAAAGAAACAATACTCCCCAGTCTTTCCAACAACATCAAGTGCGGTAACTCGCTCGTGGGGATGGACATTAAGGGACTTGGAAACAATCTTTCTCTTGAGGAAGAGCTACGCATTCGCCCGTTCGATTGGGAGACGGCGTTTCCCGAGATCATGCGTCCTTCGACAGGCTCAGGAGGTGGTTTCGATGCGGTTGTTGGAAATCCGCCGTATATCCGGATCCAAACAATGAAAGAATGGACGCCCATACAGGTTGAATACTTCAAGACTCGCTACTCTTCCGCAAGCAAAGGCAATTACGATATCTACGTCGTCTTTGTTGAGCGTGCTCTTTCGTTGTTGAACAAGAGTGGGAAGCTTGGGTATATTCTGCCGCATAAGTTTTTCAATGCACAATACGGCGAGTCCTTGCGTGCCTTGATTGCGAATGGAAGGCACCTTGCTCAGATAGTTCACTTTGGCGATCAGCAAGTCTTTGAAGGCGCGACAACATACACCTGCTTGCTTTTCTTGGACAAAGCTGGAAGAAATGAATTTGCTTTCACAAAGATAGATGACTTGGTGCCTTGGCAAACGAGCGGAAAAGCAACCGAGGCGGTCATTAAAGCGGAAAGTGTGAATTCAAGCGAATGGAACTTTGCGGTTGGCGATAAGGGAATACTATTTGAGAAGCTAAATAAGATGCCAGTGAAGCTGGGTGATATTGCGGAGAAGATTGCTCAAGGAATCAGAACCAGTGCCAACGAAGTTTATGTTTTGGATTTGGTCTCCTCCAAAAGTAATACAGTGACTGCGTTCTCAAAGATTTTGAATAGAAGAGTTAATCTGGATCGTCAAACCTTTTCGCTCTTTTTGCAAGGTCGGGAGATAAAGCCTTACAGTATTCTACCATCAGGAAAGGTCGTCATCATTCCATATCAATCCAAAGATGGAAATGTTGAACTCATTGAAGAAAAAGAATTGGAAGAGAAACATCGACATACTTTTGCCTACCTTGTCGAAAACAAAAGGTATTTAGAAAAGCGGGAACGGGGCAGAATGAAAGGTTCACATTGGTATGCGTTCATCTATCCGAAGAACATCGAGGTTATGCGCAGCCCGAAAATCCTTGTTCCTGACATAGCAAATCGGGCTTCTTTCGCTTT
>JANONN010000322.1:0-19223 GCA_031420835.1 Ignavibacteriales bacterium
GCAATACTCTTGTAAAGCCAGCGCCGTAAAAATAGTAACCTCAATCTCTCAGAAGTCTGAGAGATTGAGATTATGAAAAAAGTCAAAAATATGTTTTAGGGTGTTTGTTCTCATTCAATCAATAAAAAAAATCACTTCACCAAACTATTCAAAATATGAATAGTAATACATCGCAAAAATCTCTTGAAAGGAAAGTTTTATGAAAACACAAAATACTATAAACATTTTACGCCGACCCGCACGCTATCTCAGCATAGTAGCGACGGCTGTCATGATGGTGCATGCCATCGCTGTTTCACAAACGCAGACACCAGTAAACTTAGGATCGACCGCCAATTTCGCTGTTTTGGCTGGCTCATTAGTCTCGAACATTCCGACTTCTGCGGTCACCGGCGATATCGGTTTAAGTCCGGCAGCAGGAAGCGGCATAACGGGATTTGGTGTAACGGAAGTAACCGGAAAAATCTACACGGTCGATGCTACAGGTCCCGTTGGTTCCACTATAGCACCTGAGCTTCTGACTGCGGCTAAGGGAGATTTAACCATAGCGTACAACAATGCCGCAGGACGAACACCAGTACCAACTGGTACATTTTTAAATCCGGGATCGGGAAATATCGGCGGATTGTCGCTTGTTCCCGGCCTGTATAAATTTACGAGCGGTGCTTCGATAACGGGATCTGACGTCACTCTCACAGGCAGTGCAACTGATGTCTGGATTTTCCAGATCGCTGCCGCTCTTAATGTGGGCAGCGGTATCAAAGTCATACTCGCCGGTGGTGCCAAAGCAGCCAACATTTTTTGGCAAGTCGGTACGTCAGCGACACTTGGTACGACCTCAGTCTTCAAGGGAACAATTATGGCTGATCAATCAATCTCGTTAGGTACGGGGGCATCATTGGAAGGCAGGGCGTTAGCAAGTAATGCTGCGGTTACATTAGCCTCCAATGCCGTCAATAGGCCATTGGTGACCGCTGTCGAGAATGGTGGTTTAGCGCCTCAAGAATTCGCGCTCTTCCAGAACTATCCGAATCCATTCAATCCGTCAACGGAGATTCGGTTCTCGCTGGCAAGGGCGAGCGATGTGCGGCTTGAAATCTACGACATCATGGGGCGCGTTGTGGCTACAGTGATTCAGGAGCCAATGACGGCTGGATATCATAAGGTCACGTGGGAAGGAAAGGACAACGCAGGCCAGAGGGTTACTAGCGGCGTCTATTTCTATCGCATTACTGCTGGAGAGTTTGTTGCGACGAAGAAGATGGTCGTTGTCAAGTAAACTCCCTTCCCTCGTTTCATGAGGATCTAACAAGCCCGAAGGTCCAAAGGGATCACTTGGTAACCTTCGAGCTTTTGTTATTTGACAAGCCTCCCTTTTTTCGTTACTTTCACCTCGCCCTTCTGGCAATCCTCCCACCGTACGAAGGTGCTATTGCAACATGTCTTCTAAACTCTATAGGTGAATCTACGTGCGCCTTGCCATTATCTCCGATATCCATTCCAACCTTGAAGCGCTGACAAAAACCCTTGAGCTAATTAAGAGTCAAAAGGTGGATGAAGTGATCTGCCTCGGTGACATTGTAGGGTACGGCGCAAATCCCAATGAATGCATTGATCTTGTCCAACAGCATTGCACAACCGTCTTGTTAGGGAACCATGACCGCGCTGCACTCGATCTTGCTCTGACGAAAACCTTTACAACACACGCACGCGTCGCGGCACAGTGGACCCATCAAGCCCTTACCGAGGCCTCGAAACAGTATCTTAGAAGTTTACCGATGACCAGCCAATTTCCAGAAGTATTCCTTGTGCACGCCTCGCCGTTTGAACCGGAGGAGTGGCATTATGTTCTTTCCATTCTCGATGCCCAGCCGGCATTGCAATCATTCTCGGAGCCGATCTGTTTCATCGGGCACACCCATGTTCCGGCAATCTACACCGAGGATGGTCGCGTCGCACACGTTGGCAAAAGAATCAAATCGCTGGTGAATGTTGGCAGCATCGGTCAGCCGCGTGACGGCAACCCCATGCTGAGTTACGGTCTGTTCGATACGGACTTATGGTTTTATGAGAACATCAGGAATGATTACGATATGGAGACAGCGGGCGAAAAGATCCTCACGGCTGGACTTCCCCGTGCGTTGGCAGACAGGTTACTCGTGGGAGTGTAGGGAGAAGGGGTTTAGCGTGTGGTGAGAAGCGCGAGAAGACGCTCTTTCTTCATGGACGAGACTGCGGCGCACAACGTGCCATTCATTGTCCACATTACAAGGCTCTGATCGCGGCCTTCGGGATCGACCCACCAACCGGTTTGAGCTAACGCCGTTCTTGCCGTCGCCGGAAGGGCAAAGAGGGAGCCCCTCAGAATGTCCTCTTTCTTCGCTTGAAACACGTACATCATGTGGTCGTCAACTTTGTATACCACATGCGCAAGCTTCCCTCCAGCATACTCAGAGAGCATCGCGCCATACCAATCACAGTTCTCCATCGGAATGACATTCACGACGAACTTCACACCGTTTTGATCGAAGTACCCAATGACACCTTCCGGTGAGCAGGAAATTATAGAAGGTTTCAATTCACCCGATTGGATCAAAGCGAAGTTCTGAAGCGATTGAGCGATGATGTCGTTGGGAGGTGTGCCGCCCCGAGAAAACCACTCTGGAGAAGTCACAACCAATGTAATCGCAATGATGGCAATTCCGCCAGCGAAAGCAGGCAACGAAGCGTTCGTACCGAAGAGGCGCTGGAGCAGCCCGACTTCATCGATCTCTTTGCGAAGGGAATTGGAGATCTGTGTGCGAACTGAATCGGGAGTCGGAACTCGCCTGAGCTTGCCACGCACCATCTTCTTTCCAAATAACTCAAACTCAAACGAAGTGCGACAACCCCGGCACATAATCAAATGATCATGAAACGTCTTCTTGACGTGATCTGGCAACACACCGTCAATAGCATCCCCTAGGTGGCGATCAATTTCAAGACAATTCACTCACGAACTCCCGGATTGAAGACAGATAATTAATCATTTGGAATAATGCCTTGTTGCTTTGCGTACTCAAGAAGTTTTACTTGCAGAAGTTTCCTGCCGCGATGGAGTCTGGAACGAACAGTCCCGATGGGGACATCGACAAATTCAGCAATTTCATCGTAGGTTAATCCTTCAATGTCGCACAAGATCACGACTGTGCGAAAATCTTCCGGCAAACTCTCCAGCGCTTTAGCCACTTCATCTCCCAGCACCCCCTTGAAAAGCTTCTCCTGCAGGTCATTCGAGTCAGCGAACTGAGCGCGAATGGAGTGGTAAAAGTTCTCGACGTCGTTGTAATCAACCGTGTCAGGTTCTTTCGTTTCGCGGCGGTACAGGTTGATGTAGGAATTCTTCATGATCCGGAAGAGCCACGCGCGGATATTCGTCCCCTTTTCGTACTTGTCCCAGAAGCGGTACGCTTTCAGGTACGTTTCTTGGAGCAAGTCCCGAGCGTCGTCTTCGTTGCCGGTTGTCCGCAACGCGAAGTTATAGAGCACGTCCATGTGAGGGACGGCTTCTCTCTCGAACTCCACATGTTTCTTTTGGATCGTGCGAGAGAGGGACGTGAGCAGAATTGGGATCATGAGTCACCTGGAAGAGAGTTCTGCAACGTCCAAAAGAGGCGACCTGCACTTTTAACAGAGATTGCTCCGTGCAAGTTCCGGAACAAGAAAGACGGTGGGTGGAGTGCACCTTAGGGACGTTGTTGGCAGAAAAATAAGCAATTCAGCGGCAGGTTGCAAGCCGGCAGAAAAGGAGAACAGTTCTCACTTGTAGAGGAGCGCTCGAAGCTCTACACTTGTGAAACGACGATCGAGTTTGATCTGGGAGATGTCCCATGTCATGGAACTGCCATCCAAGTCCTCGAAAGCAACAAACGTGCTGAGATCTCCGAGATCAACCACTCGCCCGAAGAGTTGAAGACCCAGCGTGTCACTCATCTCTTCTTCGTAGTTTACGGCAACGTCAACACGGAGCGGTGGCACGGAGTCGCCTGCTTTGAAAAGCACGTTCCGAACGATGAGATCAAACATCCCTTTCGTGTTGAAGGGAAGGTGTTCGTACGCTGAAGTGTCAGCGTTCTCGGTTTCGCCAATCGCAATAGCGTAGAGAACCGTCGTAAGCCCGACGAAATTGAGTTTGCGCAGAAAAAACTTCTCGCGGTCGTTGGGCCAGCCTCCCGACTCGACGAGGATTGTGCTGGATCCCCACTTCTGTATGTTGTCGCCAAACGCCCGCGGCTCAAACGTGTCGTCGTAGCGCGCCACATGACCTGGAATAAACATCTCCATCATTTCAGCAAAAAGACTTGCGACACGCTTCGCCCGCATCCGGTTAGGAGAATCACTCTTAGCTTCGTCCGCGGCGGGAGCAAGAAGCGAAAGAGCCACCACCTTCCTTGTTGTGCCGACCGTGTAGCGCGGGTCTTGGTCGTGCAAGTTGAAAGCAAATGTGGGTTTGTACTGTTCATGAACGTTCTTCAAGATACGCGCCTCGGGTGTGCCAAGTGAGAGTGCATCTCGATTCATGTCGATCATTTGAGCCGTGCGTCGTTGATGTCGCTCCGCGCCGTCGGGATTGAGCATGGGAATGATGAGAAGCGTGAGTCGCTCTGAAATCACTCGCACAGCGTGATGTGATGGGGCCGAAGCAAAGAAGTTGAGCATATCCAGGAGCGCCATTGTTGCTGTCGCTTCATCACCGTGCATCTGCGACCAAAGGAGAACGATGGTCGTCCCCTTTCCGTATTTGAGCAGAGATACCGTACGTCCTTCGGCAGATTGGCCAGCCGGGATCTTCTCAATGACCTTCTTGACCTCAAAAGACTTGAGCCACTCAAGCATCTCTGACTGCTTGAAGCGTCGCGTTGTGATTTGTTTCAGCGAGAAGGTCTCATACTGTTCAAAGATCTCGCTGGCGAGTTCTTTAGAAGAAGGCATCTGGGAGCTTGAAGTGGATGTCATGATAGGAATGAGAATCAAAATGAGGATGAGAGTCTTTACATGCGGCGACGTGTTCAGAGTACCATCTCCGGTCATTTCATGGTTCGATTCCGGCCTGTTGAGGTCGACTATAGCGCGCAAGCATTTAGGAAGATTTTGAGTGAAAATCAACTATCGGTGGTACGAGCGAATGGTATTCAAGGGTATTCAAGGGCCAATCGGTTATTGACATTCAGATGGGTGTTCTTTATATTGGCGACAGTTTATCCGCGCTTGGCGGATTGCGCTTCATACTTTGACACATTTTGAAGGAGAACTCTCAATGTCAGACATTTCGCTTGATGCGCTCGGAATGGTAGAAACCAAAGGCCTTGTCGGCGCAATCGAGGCGGCGGATGCAATGGTAAAAGCAGCGAAGGTGACGCTCATCGGCAAAGAGCAAATTGGTGGTGGGTACGTGACCGTCATGGTGCGCGGCGATGTCGGGGCCGTCAAAGCGGCAACCGATGCCGGTGCGGCTGCTGCGCAGCGCGTTGGGGAGCTTGTCTCCGTACACGTTATCCCTCGCCCACACAGTGACGTTGAAATGATTCTCCCGAAACGTCCCGCACAAAAGTAATTGTCTGAGACTCTCGAAGTTTCCCACCAAAAAGATGGCGGGCAAGCCAAAACTTCGGGAGTCTTTCTCTCATCTTCCTCCCATGCCCGATTACGCACTCGGACTCGTTGAAACCAAAGGACTCATCGGAGCTATTGAAGCCGCAGATGCCATGGTGAAAACTGCCAATGTCATCCTCGTGGGGAAAGAACGTACTGATCCTGCGATGATCACCGTGAAGATTGTTGGTGACACGGCAGCTGTCCGTTCGGCGGTGGAAGCCGGAGCAGCCGCAGCGCAACGTGTTGGCCAGTTGATCAGCAAACATGTGATACCGCGACCTGCTGAAGGATTGGAAGAACTTATCTTTGCTCGCGCATCCCGCACACCAGAAGAAGTTGATGCATTGATCTCGGGAGCACAGTTTGGTGGCCAAGAGGAAGAGGATGTGTCAGAAGAAGAAGTTGAGCCGGAGGAACCGTATGAGAAACCAACCGGACTCACTCCGGAGCAGGAGCGTTACTATGAGAAGTTCAACGGCATGACCGTGCATGAATTGCGCCGCCATGCGCGATCTGTTGAGGGACTCAAGATCTACGGTCGCGAAATCTCTCGTGCTAACAAAAAGCAATTGCTTGAAGAGTTGATGAGAGTGAAGTTTGGAGAATGATCGAAGAGTGGTAGGCTGGAAACTTCAAAAGGGCGGTCAAGTGACCGCCCTTTGTGTTTATCAAAACGGTCGCGTAAACCTCAGCACTAACATCGCCGGCGCTTTCACATCGGTACGCCAAGCAAATCCAATACGGAACGATCCGCTCTTGTTCGTGAAGCCAAAGCCGAGGTTGTTCTTGAATTGATTGAAGCGAAGAGATTCAAATCCCTTCGTCCATTCCGTACTGCCGGCAACGGTTGTTACCCACCCTGCGTCAGCCATCAACAGAAAGTTCACGCCGCGCATCAGCCAGCTTGGCCAAAAGTCGAGATCGTGTAAGAAGTCGCCGTTGAGGATGTACTCAGCGTTGGCAAGAATCATCCGGTTACCGGCGTCGCTCTTGAACCCGTAAGCGTGCAGCGTGCTCAAGCCGCCAATTTCAAAGATGCGCTGTGCAGGGACGAGTCCGGTTGATGTTCCTACTCGAAGACGAATGTTAACGTTATCGTAACGCCCCAGCGGTTGATAGCGCCGGATGTCCGTGAGAAGCTGACTAAAACTGAATTCACTTCCGAAGCCCTTCTTTGCAAACTCGGCAGAACCAAACACGCTCCATCCTTCCGGGCCATTGATCGTCTTCGTCACAGTGCTAAGGCCAACCGATGTCAGAATACTCTTCATCCGACCGTCGCGAATGGGTGGGTTAGGTCGGAAGACTTTATTTCCGCCGAACATCGCGTACTCGGCCCGGTTCGAGAGAGATGAGTAACGGTCAATGAGGTATTCTGCCTTCAATTGCATCACTAAATAATCCCTCTGCTGCGTGAACGCTACATGAGCGCCATATCCCTCACGAGCAAAATAGTCGCGGAAGTCCTCATGAATAAGCAGCGCTGCAGCGGTGTTCTCGTGAACGCTAATGAGCCATTGGTCTTTCGTGTCGGTCAGGCTATGGCCTTCAACGCCAAACTCTAACAACTGGCTCGATTGTGAATCGTTGGTGAGAAGTGCAAACTGTCGGGTGATTCCTAGGTTGTAACGCCACCGGCGGAGCTTCAATGCATACCCGATTGACCCATAAGTGTTGTAGTTCCGGCTTCCGTCCCAGTAGTATTTCTTCTCTGATCCGAAACCGAGGAAGAGTCCATCCACTCTGTTGTAACGGAAAATGAAGTTCTCGATGTTGGCACTCTCCGACACCCAGTTGGCATTCAGCGTATATGCCGACCGCCGGAACTTTTTCGTCTCCTCCCGATACGTTGCCGTTGAGGAACGAGTCTTATCCATATAGCCTTCGATCACTCCGCCATCGTCCCTGACAATTTCTCCGCTTATGACGCGTGCATTCCCGCGGATCTTCCCACCATCTTTCACGTAGAGTGTCCCACCGACGACCAGCACATCTCCTTCCACTTCGCCGAAGATCGTTAGATCACCACCCTTCACGACCACATCGCTTTCGATCACTTCGCCTGCAGCAATTGTGGTGTTTCCGTCGAAGGTCTGCGTCTCTCGTCCGCCTCTGGTGGATTTGCTGCGAATCGTGTCGGGGTTCGAAACGTCATCTTCGTCATCGTAGAATTCTCGACCGATGCGATCAACAAAGTCTTCAATCACATCGCTCAAGCGATCGCCGAATTCTTTTGCCCGTTCTTTTGGTTCATCGCGTCCTGTCTCGCGCTTACTTCGCTGAGCAACGAGCGAGTCAGAACAGAGAAGCGTTGCAATTACAAAGAGTAAAATAGTTCTCATAAAATGATCTCCTGAAAGCAATCCATTCAAAGTTACGCTGTGAAGGAGAAAAAAGTTTCAGCGTGATGTACGGTATGGCATTATTGCAAAGAGTCCAACAAAAGTATGATATTTTTGCTATATTCTCAGGCGTCAATAATCAGGAATCGGTCTTTTTATGCGTCTATCCATCAATATTGACCACGTTGCCACACTTCGGCAGGCACGCGGCGGAGTGGAACCCGATCCCGTCGAGGCAGCGCTCCTCTGTGAGAAAGCAGGAGCCGTCGGGATTGTGTGTCATCTCCGGGAAGACCGGCGGCACATTCAAGACCGCGATGTGTATCAACTGCGAAAGGTGGTTAAGACGAAGCTCGATCTCGAAATGGCTGCAACCGATGAGATCATCCGCATTGCCATCGATGTCAAACCAGATTTCGTCACGCTCGTGCCGGAGAAACGTCAGGAGCTGACCACGGAGAGTGGACTCGATATGGTGAAGGAGAAGAACCGACTCGAAGATGTTATCAAGACGTTCCATGGACAGAAGATTCCGGTGAGTCTTTTCGTTGACCCGATCGAACGACATATTGAGATATCAAGAGAGATCGAGGCGGATATGATCGAGATTCACACCGGTGAGTACGCCAATGCAACAACGGATGCTGGTCGAGAGAAGGAACTGGAAAAGATCAGAACCGGCGCTAAACGTGCGCGCTCGCTCGGTTTGGGTGTCAACGGAGGGCATGGGTTGAACTATACCAACATCTTCCCCATCGTAGCTATTCCGGAGATTGAAGAGTTGAGCATCGGTCATTCTGTGATTGCACGCGCCATGGTTGTCGGTATCGAGCAAGCCGTGCGGGAGATGTTGGAGTGCGTGAAACGGAGACCCGTCGGGGGAGGGAATTTATGAGATTCTACAGTATCGTCGTTGCGCTGCTTTACGGAATTTTATGTACGCACGCGCACTTCACACGTTGCAACTTACATTAACGAACAAGTCTTAGGAGAGAATAATGATACGACGACTTGCCCCCAGGGGGCTTGCTTCCTTTGTTCTTCTTGCAGTAGCTCCCATTTTCTCGCTGTCGTGCTCGCCATCTGCGAGCGATCCAGATTCGCTTCCGCTCCACACCATCAAACTTCCACCCGGATTCAAGATTAGTGTGTATGCTGGAAATATCCCGAATGCACGCTCCATGGCTCTCAGTCCCAATGGCGTCTTGTTCGTCGGAAATCGCAGCGGTGACAAAGTGTACGCCGTAGTGGACCGGAACAACGATCAGAAAGCGGACGAAACATTCGTCATCGCCAGCGGACTCAACATGCCAAACGGCGTCGCATTCCGCAACGGCTCGCTCTATGTCGCTGAGGTGAATCGTGTGCTGCGGTTCGACAAGATCGAGGAGAATCTGAAAACGCCGCCGAAGCCCGTAGTTGTGTATGACAAATATCCGACCGACCGTTGGCACGGATGGAAATTCATTGCATTCGGTCCAGATGGGAAGCTCTACATTCCCGTCGGCGCACCGTGCAACGTATGCGAGAGAGAAAATGAGCGGTATGCTTCGATAACCAGAATGAATCCGGACGGAAGCGGCGTTGAGGTGTTTGCACATGGGGTGAGGAACACCGTTGGATTCACCTGGCATCCCGAGACGAAGGAGCTTTGGTTCACCGATAACGGCCGTGACATGATGGGAGACGAGATTCCGCCGGACGAATTGAATCATGCACCTCGCAAGGGGATGCATTTTGGATTTCCGTACTTTCACGGAAAAGAGGTTCCCGATCCGGAATTCGGCAGGAAGCGGAAGCTAAACGAGTTCATTCCGCCAGTTCAGGAGCTTGGACCGCATGTCGCTTCCCTTGGGATGAGGTTCTACACGGGAACGATGTTTCCAGATGAATACAAGAATCAGATCTTCATCGCCGAACATGGATCGTGGAACCGCAGTACGCCGATCGGTTATCGTGTGACGCTTGTTCGATTGAAAGAGAATAAAGCAGTGAGCTATGAAGTCTTCGCCGAGGGATGGTTGCAGGGAAGCGAAGCGTGGGGGCGTCCTGTTGACGTCTTAGTGATGCCGGATGGAGCGTTGCTAGTTTCTGACGACAAGGCGGGTGCGATTTATCGGATCTCGTATGGGAAGCAGAACTAACAGGCATGCCAATCATCAAATCGGTCTCATGCTTACGGAAAAAGTCCGACTTCTATCCACGCATCAACCCTCGAGAAGTCGGACTTTTCGCGGGGGATACAAACGTCCAGACCAGAACAACACAAAATCGTCGATGTCGTTGTCCCAAACGTCGGCCCGAAGATATTGGTCGACCACCTCGTATGATTGATGGGAATTCTCGAATGCTTGTTGTCCGAATGGCATCTTTAGCCTGTCTCGCTATGGCGCCTAACGTCCACCAAAACAACGCAGCACTTTTGCGAGCTATGAAAGACTCTTTTTTACGCGAGCAAAAGTGTTGAGCGACTACAATAATCATTTTATCAAACGACGAAGCGTCGTTGTTTTGGTTGTTATGCGCAGTGGACGCCAGCGTGCATAACTATCCCTGGTACGAAATGAACACCATCCGACGATCCTATAGCGGTGATCGGTGACCAGAAAATGATCAACTGCTACTTTTTCAACCCGTTCCTCGCTGGGGTTTTCTTTGTCGCCGTTGGAGCCTTCATCTCGATGATCAGCACGTGGGCATCGCCCGGGCCGAGATTTTCATAGATATGAGTTACCGGGTCGACCCAGAGTGCCGTTCCCACATTACTTGCTTGGCGCTCCTCGGATTTGCCATCCGGCATGGTTAGTTTTATCCTATAGTCGCCTGACAACTCGTACACTACCATCGCAGGATGAGAGTGCATGGGCTCTTTCTCGCCGGCCTTGGCGCGGAACTCGTACACGCGCACGTGTTCATTTTCGAGCAGCACCGTGCACATTTTCGGTGAGAGTTTCACCGGATCCTGTGCAGACGCCAGATGTACCCCACCTAGCAAGGTTGACGCGACAAACAGCACGAAAGTTGTTTTCATGTTATCCTCCAGTTATTTGGATAAATCAGAAAGAAAGCGTGAATTACAAAAATACGTCGAAACGGCAATGACTAATCGCTGGCGGACATTGCGCATAACGTTCACCAAAAGCACGCAGTGCAGTTTGCCGCTATCAAAAGATTCGCCGAAGGCGCAAACCAACACGCGGCAAACTGCATTGAGCGACCACAATAATTCTGCATCAACAACGGGAGCGTCGTGCTTTTGGTTGTTAAACGCAGTGCCTCGCTTTATTTTGATGGCGGCTGCGGTACAGGTAAATCGGAGTTGAACATATCAACGGCAACCTTCCAACTCCCATCAGCCTGTTTCTTCCAAATTGCTACATACTTGCCGCGATCCATCATTGGAGTTCCTTTCGGATCGTTCATGGAGAGTTCATAGGTTCCGACAGAATAGCCCAGATCGCCGGAGCGCGCCGCCTCCACCTTCGTCAGTTCCCATGTGACCGCAAAACCGGGCATTGCAAACAATTCACCCTGCGATTTGCGAATAGTTTCCTTGCCGACCAGAATCGGCTCATTGGGTGCCAACACTACTGCGTCATCAAGGAAGTAGCTGAAGTACTCATCCATTTGCTTGGCTTCTGCAACCTTGGACCAGGCGACGTCGGCAGCGCGAATCACCGCTTCATCCGCTGCACGGGTGTCTGGGGTGGGCTGAGTGCAGCTGGACGCGAGAAGCGCCAGGCAGCAACCAGTTAAAACGGTCATACTCCAATGTCTTTTCATCGGCGTATCCTTTCATGTTAAGTGATGATGAGTTATTGTGGATTATGGGGCATTGCGTTTAACGTTTGGCAAAACAATGCAGTGGTTTTTGTTGCTATCAAAAGAGTTCATCTACCAAATCGCAACAAAAACCGTTGAACGACCACAATAATTTTCTATCAACAAAGGGAGTGTCATTGTTTTGCCTGTTAGCCGCAGTTGCCGAAGAAGTCATCTGACCAATAATAACTTTCCAACGGAAATGAAAGCGCCGAATTGGAAACGATAGAAGTATGTGCCACTATGAAAACCATTTGCATTCCAATGGATTGTATGTAATCCCGGTGGAAATTGTGCAGAAATGAGTGTGACTAATTCTTGGCCGAGTAAATCATAGACTTTTATTGACGTAGAGCCACTGTGTGGTAGCATAAATTGAATTGTTGTGCTTGAGTTGAAGGGATTAGGATAGTTCTGCAAAAGCCTGATAGAGTTGGGAGACAGTTCCTCGGACGCGACCGAGGTTATGGGTTGACTCAAGCGGAAAAAGCCACTGGGATAAATGCCAGCATACGCATAGCCAACAGAGTCGAATGTCAGGGAAGTGATTTCTTGAGCTGTAGACAGGCCAAAACTCGACCACGATAAAGCATCGTTGGTGGATATGAAAACACCATTGCCGATTGTACCTGCAAGCAGCATCCCGGACCTGGAAACTGTTAGTGAACGTACTCTATAAGGAAATCCAGTGTTAATCCAAGATTCACCTTCATCGGTGGAACGGAAAATGGTGTACGGTTCGCGCGCGATGCTCGCTGCAAAAATGTAACCAGCTTGATTTACTACAATAGGCTCCATTTGACTGTTTGGCAGGCCACTTTTCTTCTGCACCCAGCTATTACCGTTATCAGTGGATTTGAAAATGCCACCGCCCGAAGTACCGACAAACAAGGTACCTGTTGGGGAGACAGCAACAAAAGTTGCAGGCGACTGGAGAGTTGGATCAACAAGGGTATAAGACCAAGTCTTAGCACTGTCCATTGATCGATAGACGAAGTTGCCGCTGGTAGTAAGGAAAAGAACACCGTTTGAAGTAATGGCGATTGAGCCAATATATTTCTCATTTCTTTCAGCTAGTCCCTTGTTTGCAGGAGACCAAGATAATCCGTTATCTGTCGAACGAAATACTCCACTATCGGAAGCGGCAAAAATGTAATTAGGAGAATTCGAAACAAGAGCAAATATGGATTGCGTTGTGAGGCCAAAGTTGCTTGTAGTCCAAGAAGCTCCGGAATTAGTCGAGCGGAAAATACCCGCTCCGTTTGTTGAGACAATTAGTTCACCTGATGGCCTATTGAGAATGGAATATATTGGTCTTGAGGCGGGTGAGGTGAGTGTTTGCCAACTAGACTGTGCCATAGAGACTTCAACGACGTGAGTGATCACGAACGCGATGACGCAGTAGAGTTGAGTAATCTTTGAGTTCATCTCAATCCTCGCTATTCTCGGCAATTGCGGCTAACTAGTGTAAGCACGACATAACGGTGTCGTCTATCATTCCATTACGGTACAAATCACGACACTGTGTCGTCTATTTTGTCTTTAGAAGTCGATCCAACGGGCTAACAATCTTCCCTATGGACTTCTTGCTGACATGCGTGTAAACCTCCGTAGTTTTTGAACTGGAGTGTCCTAACAACTCTTGAATGTAGCGCAAATCTGTGCCAGCCTCAAGCAGATGAGTCGCGAACGAATGTCGCAACGTATGCACCGACACTTGCTTTGTGATGCCAGCCGCTTCCGCTGCCTTTTCAAAAACGTGCTGTACGCTCCTCTCAGAATAGTGCCGTCTATCCGCTTGTCCTTCGAATAAGAATTCTTTCGGTCTATACTCTCGGAGATATTCTGCGAGAGTTTCTAACAACGACAATGACAAGATGGTGTATCTGTCTTTTGCACCTTTCGCTTTGTGAAGATGAATCAGTTTCCGTTGCTCATCAACGTCGCTTATCCGAATACGCACAACCTCACCAACCCTTAGTCCTGCAGAATAGATGAGCATCAAAATTGTCTTATGCTTTAAGTTATCAACCGCGTTGAAAATCCTCAGCACTTCTTCTTCGCTCAACACTGCGGGCAGTTTGCGTTCTTTCCTCGGTCTTGGCAACTCTCCCAACTGCATTGGTCGTTTGTACAAATCAACATACAAAAACCGGAGTGCATTTATGACTTGATTTATTGTCGAGGATGCGTACTGTTCCTTTTCAACAAAATGAATCAGGTAGTTCCGCAAGTCCTCATTCGTGAGATCACGTGCCTGCGCGCCGAAGTGTCCCGCAGCTGCGGGCACGCAGGCGTGGATGCTTGGGTGTGAAATGTTGAACAAGCGAGCGAATGCAACTTGTGTACGCCTTGATTGTTTTGTGGCTGTAGTTGCGGAGACGCATTTCAAGGCGTAGAGTCTCAAAGAGTCCGGGACGCGTGGCTGTGGGGGTTTGATTGGGCGTGCCAGTTGGCTTCCCGCTTGTCCCTTCGGGAATTCTCCCGTCAGAGTTGGCGTTTGGCTTTGCACTCCGTGTTTGGTTGGATCCCATCGGTTCTCCCTATGCAGGCTGAAAGCCCGCCTACGGCAGGAACGGGTGCATTGTACGAAAGGGAAAGCAAGTTGTCAAGGGGAGTGGATTTCTCCACATGGTGGAAGGGTGTTCATCTTTCACGAGTTTACCTATGCCCTGCTGCAATCAGCTATCTGTCGAGCAGATTCAAAAAGAATCACGCGCACATTGCGGGAAAACAGGTAAGCTCGTATTCCATCATTCGTTGACATTCGCACGACCGCTTCGTATTTTGGCCAACCACCAGTTACCATCGCTTTCTCAACCATGCACATAAATGTGGCAACAACCGCAATGAGATTTGATCGGGCGAAGCTCTCGGATGAAATGTTGCTTCATCTTTACAATGCGCTCCTCCTTCCCCGTATGATCGAAGAAAAGATGCTTCTCCTCCTCCGGCAGGGGAAAATCAGCAAATGGTTCTCCGGTATCGGTCAAGAAGCGATTGCCGTCGGTTGCACGGTGGCGCTCAAGGAAACGGATTACGTCTTGCCGCTCCATAGGAATTTAGGCGTCTTCACATCCCGCCTGCGGGACAAACCGCGCTCCGTCGCTAAAGCTATGGAGCGTAAGCGACCCTCCGGCGGGCAGGCCCGCAACATGCCGTTAGAGAAACTGTTTGCCCAGTTGCAAGGAAAGAAATCGGGATTCAGCAAAGGGCGGGAACGTTCGTTTCATTTTGGGGCGCCGCAGTACCGGGTGATCGGGATGATCTCTCACCTCGGAGCAATGTTAGGTGTTGCGGATGGGATCGCGCTTGCAAGCAATCTGGACCGAAAGGATGAAATCGCTCTCGTCTTCTCCGGTGACGGAGGAACGAGTGAAGGCGACTTCCACGAAGCAATAAATGTTGCCGCCGTCTGGGATCTGCCGGTGATCTTCCTCATCGAGAACAACGGGTACGGACTCTCCACTCCATCACGTGAACAATTCCGATGCAAGCAGTTCATCGATAAGGCGATCGGCTACGGGATCGAAGGCGTGAAAGTTGACGGCAACAATGTGCTGGAAGTGTATTCTGTAGTCCAAAGGATTGCCGAGAAAATGCGGAACGATCGAAAGCCGGTAATACTGGAGGCTTTGACATTTCGGATGAGGGGCCACGAAGAAGCATCGGGGACGAAGTATGTGCCAGACGAGCTTTTTGATGCATGGGAAAAGAAAGACCCGATGACGAACTATGAGCGTTATCTTGAAGAAATTGGGTTGCTGACGAAAGAGCGGATTTCTGAAATCCGAATAAATGTGAAAAGTCAGATCGAAGCGGCGTGGGAGAGCGCGAAGAGAGAAGAATCGATCGTCGTCTCTCCCAAAGAAGAATTGGCTGACGTCTATGCAAGCAACTCGAACGAGCTTGTCGAGCCAAACCTCGAACAACAGTCGAAAAAGCGGTTTGTAAATGCTATCTCTGATGGACTCAGGCAGGCAATGGAACGCGACCCCAAACTCGTGCTGATGGGGCAAGATATTGCCGAGTATGGCGGAGTGTTCAAGGTGACGGAAGGGTTTGTTCAGCAGTTTGGAAAAGAGAGAGTTCGGAATACGGCCCTCTGCGAGTCGGCGATCATTGGTACATCGCTTGGTCTCTCCATTTGCGGGCGTGCCTCCATGGTGGAGATGCAATTTGCCGATTTTGTCACGTGCGGCTTCAATCAGATCGTGAATAATCTTGCGAAGACGAACTATCGTTGGGGACAGCCCGTGAATGTCACCGTTCGCATGCCGACCGGCGCTGGCGTTGGGGCGGGCCCATTCCATTCTCAAAGCACCGAAGCGTGGTTCACGCATGTTCCGGGACTGAAGGTTGTGTATCCTTCCACACCATTTGATGCGAAAGGTTTGATCACGACGAGCCTTCTCGATCCGAATCCTGTCCTTTTCTTCGAGCACAAGTTCTTGTATCGTAGTCTCGAAGAGCTCGTTCCGGATGAGTACTACAACCTACCACTCAGCAAGGCACGTATTGCGAAGGAAGGAGAGGATCTTACGATCGTGACATATGGGCTTGGAGTTCACTGGGCACTGGAAGCAGCGAAAGACTTCC
Organism: Ignavibacteriales bacterium; assembly: GCA_031420835.1. Taxonomy (GTDB): domain Bacteria; phylum Bacteroidota; class Ignavibacteria; order UBA10030; family UBA10030; genus JANONN01. Next base: position 16,398 of record JANONN010000322.1, read on the forward strand.
CAGAGGCGAAAATAGAAATCATTGACTTACGTACGCTGTTGCCATGGGACGAACACACTGTCCTTGAGTCTGTGAAGAAAACGAATCGGTGTCTCGTCCTTTCTGAAGACACGCAAACGGGATCGTTCATTGCGGAGATAGCGGCGAGTGTTCAGGAGCAAATGTTTTCATATCTTGATGCGCCTGTCATGCGCCTGGGTTCGCTCGACACGCCGGTTCCATTCAATTCAGAGTTGGAGAAACAGTTTCTCGCAAAGAGCCGGTTGAAACGGAAACTCAGCGAGCTTATCAGTTATTAATCCCCCATGTCCCTTTGAAAAAGTGGGATTCAGGGGGATTATTTCGATGAATGTCAATGCCATTCCCATTAGTACTTTGACGAACGAGTTTCCACCGCAGCGAAACTAATTACTTATGACCATCCACGAACTTCCAACCCCAGCTCTTCTTCTTGATGTTGGCATTCTAGACCGCAACCTTGCGCGCATGCAGGAACGGGCAAACAAGTTTCAGGTTGCGCTCCGTCCGCACATCAAGACGCATAAGTCCATTGAGATCGCCAAGAAGCAACGCGCTCTTGGCGCGAAAGGAATCACCGTCTCCACGTTTTACGAAGCAGAACAATTTTCAGCCGCTGGCTTCGATGACATCACCTGGGCGTTTCCGATTCCTCCGGTCTATGCAGTGAAAGCAGCAGAGCTTGCAGGCAGAATCACCTTTCGCGTTCTCATTGATAGTCTCGAAGCCAAAGGTCATCTCGACAAAGTCGCTCGCGTCAATGGTCATAAACTTCACGTGTGGCTGAAAGTTGATTGCGGCTATCATCGTGCAGGAGTTGATCCGCGCTCCGAGCTTGCAGAGCGACTCTGTCGTTCCCTTGCCGAGTCGAAGTCGCTCGTCTTCGATGGCATTCTCACACACGCAGGTCACTCATATCTCGCAACGTCGAAGGATGAAATTCGAGTCATTGCCGAGCAGGAACGATCGGAGATGGTCGAGTTTGCGCAGCGAATGAAGGCAAAAGGCATTTCGATCCCAGCGATAAGTATTGGCTCAACCCCGACAATGTGGCGCGTGGAAAAACTTGACGGCGTGACGGAAATTCGGCCCGGCAATTACGCGTTCAACGATTATCATCAGGCGGCAATCGGGAGCTGCGATGTAAGTGATTGTGCCCTGACTGTGCTCACGAGCGTCATCTCTCATCAGCCCGGAGCTTCACATTTCCTTACTGATGCAGGAGCATTAGCGCTCTCGAAGGATCTCGGCCCCACCCATTTGGAGAACAGCATGGACATGGGAATTCTCTTTGAGGACTATGAGCGGAAGCGGTTGTATGCCCACGTTCACCTAAAGTCGCTCTCGCAAGAACATGGAAAGATCGTCGCCGAGACGCCAGCGATGATCGAAGGAAAGTTTCATATCGGAGAGAGGATCAGAATTCTCGAACATCACTCCTGTCTCACTGCCGCTCAGTTCGATGAATACCATGTGGTGCGAGGAGATGAAGTAGTGGAAAAGTGGAAGATTTTGCGCGGAAGAACGTGACGAATGTGGAATGCGAATTGCCGAATGCGGAACGTGGATTGTCGAATGCGGATTGATGGATTGATGGAGTAATGGATAGTTGGATTAATGAACAATGAGTAATGAGCAATGAGGAATGAAGCCCGAACCAGCAACATTGAACCAGAAACTCGAAACACGAACCTGACAACTGAAAACTGGCAACCGGAAACCAACAACAAGAAACCCCATGACATCCCTTAAGCAATCAATCGTTTTCATTACCGGCGCATCGAGTGGCATCGGTCGCTCTTGCGCAGTGAAGTTTGCAGAAGCAGGAGCGCGACTGATTCTCGCCGCCCGCTGGAAAGCTCGCGTTGACGAGCTTGCGAAAGAGCTGAAGAGCAAGCACGGCGCTGAATCGCTCACAATCCAGCTTGATGTTCGAGACCGGAATGCGGTCGAGACGTTCGTGTCAACTCTCCCAAAAGAGTGGGAAGAGATTGACGTACTCATCAACAACGCCGGACTCAGTCGTGGTCTCGACAAACTGTACGAAGGAAAGATCGAAGATTGGGAAGAAATGATTGACACGAATATCAAGGGCTTGCTGTATGTAAGTCGTGCCATCATTCCCGGCATGGTAAAGCGGAATCGTGGGACGGTCATCAATCTTGGCTCCATCGCGGGGCACGAAGTCTATCCGCGTGGAAATGTGTACTGCGCAACGAAATTCGCTGTGGATGCGCTGACACGTAGCCTGCGCATGGAGTTGGTGGAAACACCGATTCGAGTCTGTACGGTGGATCCGGGGCTGGTGGAGACGGAATTCGCGATGGTTCGATTTCGCGGCAACGAAGAGCGCGCAAAGAAAGTCTATACAGGTCTTCAGCCACTCACTCCGGATGATGTCGCCGATGCAGTTGTGTACTGTGCATCTCGACCGGCGCATGTCCAAATTGCAGAGATCATCATGCTCGCAACGAATCAGGCTTCAACGATCCATGTTCACCGAACGTCCACTACACAACCGTGAGGCGAGTATGACATATCTTTCTCTTGTCGTTTCCATTCTCTTTTCCATTTCTCTCTTTGCTCAAGATACCGTCCGGTTCGTTCAAAAGACTCCGGGATCGCAGGCGTTCAAAGTGCGAGAGCCGGTCTTGCGCATCAAGCCGGGAACGGTGTTGATCTCAGAGACGCTCATGGGACCGTATTACACAGAAGAAGGGGGCGCGTGGCCTGGTGAGGTGGGACCGATCTATATTGAAGGCGCAACGCCGAACGATCAGCTTGTGGTGAAGATCATCAAGGTGCGAC
>JANONN010000323.1:0-3310 GCA_031420835.1 Ignavibacteriales bacterium
ATCGAACGACGTCTTCGAAGCGTCAAAGCCCTTCGAACCGAGAGTGAGACGAAAAGCTTCCGGATGTTGCTCTCATCACCGTCGGGAGTGAGTAGCGCGTTGCAGCGCATGAATGATCTCGGTCTGCTCGCACAATGGATCCCCGAGTGGAAACCACTTGTGGCTTTTTTTCAACACAACATCTATCACTACTACACGGCAGATGAGCACACACTCCGTGTCGTCGCAAACGCGGAGCAGTTAGCGTCCGCTGAAGGCTCGTTCGGCGACGTCTTTCGATCGTTGCCACGGCGCAACACGTTGTATCTTGCGTGCCTCTTTCATGATATCGCCAAACCAAAACGCATCGGGGACCATGAGGTCATCGGTGTCGAGGTAACGAGTGCGATCCTGCGCCGGCTTCGCTTCACGGACGTGATGGACGATGTTCTCTTTCTCGTTCGGCACCATTTGCTGATGGAGCAAGTGGCGTTCCGCCGCAACTTGAACGACCCCAAAACGATTGTAGATTTCGCTTCGAAGTTCTCTTCTTCCTCGCAACTCGATTATCTCTACGTTCTCACCTACGCCGACTTGAGCGCGGTGAACAAGAACGTGTGGACAGACTGGAAGGAGATGTTGCTTTCCGACCTCTACCGCAAAGCACACGAGGTCATTACCCAGCGGCTGACGGAAGATGAACTGCGCGCTTTCAACCGCAAGCGCTACCGAGAATCCATTGAGTCGCTGGCGGCGTCACTCACGTCCGAGATTTCTCATGACGAAGCACTCCGTCATCTTGAATCGATCGGAAGCGAAGGGTATCTCACCGCCTTCTCAAAAGCAGAAATTGCCGAGCATCTTCGGACCATCAAGCAACAGGGACTTGTTTCGACGATCTTCAGGAACGAAGGAGATCACACCATCGTCACGGTCTTAGCAAAAGACGCTCCCTTTGCCCTTTCACGATTCTGTGGCGTCCTTTCGGCGAATGACGCCAATATCTTCGATGCGAACATCTTCACACGCTCCGACGGGATGATCATTGACAAGTTTCGAGTGAGCGATTTCATTTCAAAGTTGGCTCTGACATCCGAGCAATGCCAGAAGATCCAGCAGGAACTGCTCGATGTGTTCCGCGGAGCGCTGGAGATCGAAGATGTGTTGAGCCGCCATAGAATGAAATGGAAGCGACGAACTCAATCGAAGAGCCTCAATGTTCGCGTAGATGTGGAGTTTGAGGAACATCCCGAGTACTGCATCATTGACGTCTTCGCTCCGGACGCGCTCGGCTTTCTCTTTCGTATCACGAAGGTGATGTCTGGTCTTGGCTTGAACATTGCATTTGCGAAGATCGCGACACGCGTTGACGGCATCGTTGACTCGTTCTACGTGCTCGATCGGGATGGCACGAAGATCGATTCGCACGAACGGCGCTCACACATCCGGCGCGAGCTTCTCATGTGCATCGAGGAATTTGCATCAGCTGACCTTACCCCATCCCAATAACCCATGAACTCCCAACCTATTGGCGTTTTTGATTCTGGCATCGGTGGACTCACCGTCGTTCGGGCTTTGCTTCATCACTTACCGAACGAGAACATCGTGTACTTCGGCGACACTGCGCGAGTGCCATACGGGCCCAAATCCACGCAAGTGGTTCGCGAGTACGCCGCGCAAGATACCGACGTGCTGTTGCAGCAGAAAGTGAAAATGATCATCATTGCTTGCAACACCGTGTCCGCCGTTGCACTCGATGTTGTGCAAAAAAAGTCGAAGGTTCCGGTCGTCGGCGTCATTCAGCCGGGAGCGGAAGCGGCAGTTCGGGCAACGGCGAAGAAACGAGTGGGAATCATCGGAACGGTCGGCACGATTGCCAGCAATGCGTACACGAATGCCATCCGCCAGATCAATCCCGATGTTCAGGTGTTCGGACAAGCGTGCCCGCTCTTTGTGCCGCTCGCGGAGGAAGGATGGGTTGACCGCAAAGCGACGGAGTTGATCGCCAAGGAGTATCTTTTTCCGCTCACATTAGAGAAAATTGACACGCTCGTGCTCGGCTGCACGCATTACCCACTTCTGACTGATATGATCCGGAAGGTGGTTCACAACGGCGTGACGTTAATAGATTCGGGCGAGGCCACGGCGGAAGTCGTTGCGAGAATACTCGACGAGAATGGACTTCGCAACCTGAGCAAGCTCAAGCCGAATCTTCAATTTTACGTGAGCGATGTTCCGCATAAGTTCAGTGAAGTTGGTGAGCGTTTTCTAGGACAGAAATTGGGAAGAGTTCGAAAACTCTCCCCCTTCTAAAAGGACAGTGGGGTTCAATTGACTCCGCTTCCAGACTTGGCTATATTGCCAATAAATAATCACATCAACAACGCCGGGGGATTATCATATGCCAGTACGTGAAATTTGCTTCCTTGGAAATCCCGTCCTACGAGAGCGGTGCACTCTGGTGAAGGACGTTTCGTCAATGGATGTGCGTGAGACGATCACCGACCTTCGGGACACGCTCGAACATTTCAAAGTGCGACGTGGATTCGGGAGGGGAATCGCTGCACCGCAGATCGGCGTGACCAAACAGATCATCTACCTTAACTTTGATCAGTTCACGGGTGCGCTCATCAACCCGAAAATTACGAAGCGCAGCAAGACCAAACTTCGTTTGTGGGACGATTGCTTCTCCTTTCCCGACCTGCTCGTGTATGTCGAGCGTAGTCTCCGCATTGAAGTCTCCTATCTCGATGAGACTGGCAAGCGTCGCAAGCTCGCAACCCATGGGAGTTTCTCTGAACTCCTTCAACATGAGATAGATCATGTCAACGGCATCCTGGCCATCGACCGCGCGCTTGATTCGAAACATATCATCTTGAGAACTGAATACAAGAAGATCGCGCAGAAGAGTGAAGCGGTTCTCTAAGCCCGCGACAACATCCACTCACTTTCCATCGGGAGGTCCTTATGGATCAGCACGCAGTTACATCGCCAGCATATGAATTTAGTGCCAACCAAAGCGAGACCATTCGTTTGCTCGCAGGGAAGATGAAGATCCTCGGATGGGTGTACATTGTTCAAGGTATCCTCACAGGACTCTTTGGAGTGTTCGCCTTGATCGCCCTTCCGCTCGCCGGGATGATTTATATGGTCATTACGGCGGTCGTGTTGTTTACGGGGATCTGGACGAAGAGCGCGGCAAGTTCTTTTGAGATGATCGTGGTTACGAAAGGGAGCGACATTAATCATCTGATGGAAGCGATGGACTCGCTCCGCAAACTATACAACCTCCAGGTCTGGATACTGGTGGGAGCGATTGTTCTTGTCGCAG
>JANONN010000324.1:0-5412 GCA_031420835.1 Ignavibacteriales bacterium
TCCCGAGCGTCTCTGTACTGCAGTAGACGAACATCCCTGAGTTTCTCAACCAGATCAGCAGCCTCGCTTTCATTTAGATTTGAGTGCACATTTATTTCGAGCAGATTCGCATAATGATGCTGCTGCTTGTATCTCTCCAGGATGTTCTCTCTGATTGACCCCAGCATAACCACTTTTAGCAGTTGATTCTGTTCCATACTAATTCGTGCTCTGAGTTCTACCAGCGACTTGAAGTTACTGTCCAGTTCGATATAGTTGAAGAGTAGAAGTATATGTTGAGTCTGGGCCAACTGTGAAAGCTTTGTTAGGTCCGCCACTTGCAGTTTCTCCGGTTCAAAGACCTCGAAGGCCAAGACATCGAGTTCTGGCTCGTGTATCAGTCGCTCTACTAGACGATAAGCGAATGTGGTCTTTCCAGTTCCGTATGAGCCCTTGAGTGCGAGTATTGGCACCAATTCGTTTTTGTCTTGGAACTCTTTTTTCACGGTCGCGAGGGCCTTTTTGAGCACCCCCTCCCTGACAACATCATAGTGCCGTTTGATCGTATCAAACGTTGGTTGCTCTCCCCGATAAAAACTCTCTTGGTCGACCGAAGGAAACACATTTGTCGGTGAAAGTTGAACGAGCGCGCCACCAAGACGAACTTTCAGATCGGAAGGCATTGTCACTGTTTGGCCGCCCTTATTCGAAAACTTTGTCCTTATTCGCTCCGCTTTTGCCTCGACGCTTTGTTGTTCCCATTCTTCATATTTCTGAAAGAAGTTCTCGGCTGAAGTCTTAACAACGCAGATCCTGTTTTCTGAAAAGTAAGCCAACTGCGGTTCTTGAGCATACGGGTCTACATTAACCATCCATTTTCTGTTACGGAAATTGTAGCTGTCGAATTTCTTAAGCAACATTTTTGCAAAAGGGTCTGAGAACGAATAGCCTATAGAAATGAAGACTATTCGAGGTGACAAGTTCTCCAGCGATTTCAAAACGCCCTTGTAAAATCGATTTGCATTAGCAAAATCGTGAGAGGAGAACACCAATGGGTACTTCTGAGGATCACTGATACACCCATTTATCTTGACATACTTTATCTCATCGTCAGCCGGATTATAGCCATAATCGTTGACACGTCTGATCGGTTTTATCTTGAGATTTACCTGCCCAGTGCTAGCAAGGTTGTCAAAAGCTCGTTCAAGTAGTAAATCAGAATTCGTCGTAATGATCTCGCGCCAATTTAACCTCGCCATGATCATGTGCGTTTCGGTCAAGCTAAGTTTCGTCAGCAAATCAACAACGAAACTGTCAAAATCTCTGCGATCAAAACTTCGATCCGCACTCAGCATGTCAATGAACTCCACGATATCGTCAGTACTAGGTTGAATGCCGATTTTTGCAGCATAATACTGCATTAACTGTTGGCCTAGATACTTCTTATCTCCAATCGATGCACCCGCACCTAGGAATAGGATCGCATCACCACGAGCAATGGGTTCAAATATATGCTCTCTGAGGTACTGAATCTCCTCCGCGCCCATATTCATTACATGAGTCATATGCTCTTAATCCTCAAAAGTTCTCCAACATGGTATAGTTCATGGACAAGGAAACATTTCATGCCGCCAACCTCTTCACCAACTCAATCAACTCACGTATCTCGCTTTCACCAAATAGCTTCCGAAGTTGCTGGAACAAGCTCTAAACATTTATCAAGTTTATCGGTTAATGTCTTGAGCGCCTTCGGCGCCGAAAAAAGTAGAAGAGAACACAATTCAGCATCACCGTCAGAATTCATCGAACGGTCCCATGCCTTCCACGCCGTACAACTTCTCTACTTCCCACAGCACGGCAAGCTCGATGGCGTGCAAACTGTCTTCCGATGAGTCTAAGAGCAACAGCTGTGGGCGGGGCTGGAGATACTTTGGTGCATGTTGCTGCTCTTTTGCCAACTGCCGACAGTATTTGATGAGCTCGGGTGATGGGTCTTGTTTTTTCAGCGTGAGTTCTTTCGCTTCAACCGCTCGCCTGGCGAATGTCTCCAGTTTGGTGGCTTGGTCTTTTGTGGGAATGACAAACGGAGCCATCCTAATATCATTGATCTCATACGCAGCAGTGTTCTTGATGAACTTCCTGACAAGGAAACTGAAAATGTTACTATTTAACACCGATAGAAATGTGAAGGCAGAAACCTCCTTGATGATAGGTGTAAGACGGGAAGCTCCAGCATCGAAGACACAACTCGGCTGTAACTTTGCCTTCAGCGCAACATGATTCCCAAGCAATGTGTAGGTTACACCTTCGGTGAAAAACATATTTTGCCCTTGCCATCTCGCCTCTGAACTTGTTGCCAGCCAATCTACATTATCCACTGTCCAATTAATAAAAAGTGGTTCTATGTCTGTCCACTTGTTTCCTTCAGGGTCGCCTTTACGGAATGGAACCCACGTTCGTTTTCCCGGAAGACCGTTGTAGATCGATGCCACTCTGGGCGCGTCGGTTTCATCGGTGTAATGTTCGCCAGATCGGATGGCAAGCTTGCTCAGAGGAGTTTTTCTTTTCTCGGCGAGCGTGACCAGTGCTTCGAACAGCTTGCAGAAGTCATCTCCAAAATCGGCCTTGTATTTTTCGTACGCATGCTTGAACTCTTTGGATGATTTCCAGAAGTCTTCCAGTTCTGCCTTCCTCAATTCGTACGCTCTTTTGAAATCGTCTGGCGCTGCGAGAGAATTTTTCGGCACAACCCTATAGATCTCTCCACGTTTCAACCCTAACACCCGCAGAGGGTCAAACTGACTCTTGAGAGATTCAACTATTGCTTCGAAATCATGACTGTTTTCTTCCAGCAACTTTGCAAGAACAGGTTTTATCCGAGCATTGCCATTCCAGAGTTGGAGAAGTTCTTTCCTTCGCCGCAGGATTTCTTTCGCCTGATCTGTTCCTTCAAGAAACCCGAGGAATCGTCCATTGTTTGCTGTACGCATTCCCTGTCCTCCGTCGGCGATCAGTCCCACAAGCGTGACATCGCCCGGCTTCAGTGTGCGGTGGTATTTCAGGATTTCTTCTCTGTTCTCATCATATTTCTTGGATGTCTCAACCTTCTCCCACCATTCAGATACGAGTTGTTTGAGAGGTTGATTGAACTTGTTGTAAAGAAGTATGATCGCTTCAGTCGGCTCGAAGAATGTCGACTTCAGTGCGTAACGATAGGCATTTATACCAATCCTGTGCAAGCGCAGACAGCCATGAGCACCGTGCAATACCGGTTGCTTCTCGCCGGTCACGATGATCTTTTCTCCTCCATTCATCAAAAGAAGCGAAGGCTTTACCGCAAATTCCGGCAGTTCTTTCTCGGGACTGCTTCGGTCGGTTGCATAGCGAGCCTGGATGAAATCAAGTAGATAGTTTTCCGCTGCGTTACCCTTTTGCGCAACGAAGATCGCAGCGTCAACTGTCGTCGTGAATGGATCACACTGACCAAGATAGAGAATCCTGTTGCGCTGGAGGAGTTCTCTCATGGGCAGTTTGGTTGACAGCGTGAAGAACGTATCGGAGACGATGTAGCCAAACATGCCGCCACTGCGAAGCAAAATGAAGCCTTGAAATGTGAAGTGAACGTAGAGGTCGTCAACAAAACCGAAGCGCTGCTCAAGCGCGGTGCGGTACTCGAACGCACTGGACGTTTGGGTAGAGATGTACGGCGGATTTCCGAAAATCGCATCGAAGCCGGGATTTTCTTTCCTTGTGCCGTCGTCGTGGAAGAAGACATCGGGGAATTCTAATTCCCAGTGGAACGGCTGAAGACTGGTCGTAATCCTTTCGCACTCGGCGCTATGTTTCTCCCACAGCTTCTTGAACTCTTGCGCTTCTTTTGAGCGGGGCTTCGGTGGCTCAACGAAAGCCGAAGCAAGGGACACGTATTCTGACTCATTAAGTCCCAGCCCTGCTGCCGTAGCAGTCCAGAGATTTGCCACGCGTTTGAACGGCTCAAGCCGCTCAAGAACTTTATCGCGCCAGCGCTCCTCTTTCTTCTTCACGATATCGACCTCAGTAGATGCCTCTTCTTCAATCGCCTCGATCTCTTTTATGGCGTCGCTCACAGCATCGGTAAGTGTTCTTCCAAAGCTGAAGGGAATTTGATTGGCGTCTTGGTGTACCGGAAGAACCGATAGCTCATCGAGCTTGGCACCGATAAGCGAGTTCGCAGTTCTCAAGTGATGGTCAAGGAAGTTAAGCGGTTCATTCACAGCGATACACGTCAGCCAAAGTGAAAGTTTGGAAAGCTCCACGGCGAGTGCATTGCTGTCGACGCCGTAGATACATGCCTCAACAACACGTCTTCGCCAGTATGCAACCTCAGCCTGCTCCTGGGAAATGCCGGGCGGCACGGTTTCGACTTGAAACTTCGTCGTGGGATGATCGACGATTTGATCTGCAAGCCATTCAGTTGCGAGCACTACAAAGTGTCCGCTACCCATTGCTTTATCCAATACGTTGAGCTTTAGGACACGTAATGCGAATGAGTTGTCTTTCTTTCCTCTCCTGATTGCATCCTGTACTTCATGGTGTTTCTCTATTTCGTCGATCAAGGGTTTTAGTGTTTTTTCAACGAGGAACCGGACAACCCAATCAGGTGTATACACCGTGCCCGATATTTGCAGAGCTCCGCGCTCGCTTCTTGGAAAAAGGGTATTGCCTTCCAACTCAAGGTGCCCTCCAAGCAAACCTTCATAGATGTCACCGAGCTGGCGCACTTCTAAATCGGCATAATCGATTGTGCCAAATTCAAACCCCGGTTGCGAAGTGCGCTCTCGATGTCCTGCACTGAACATGACATTACGCAGAACTTGGGCCAAAGCTTTTTCACCAACACGCCACTGTTCAAGCTTCGGGTGTAACTTTGGATTGAACAGACCGCCGTTATAGCGAGGCACACCACATTCGCGGTTCAGTGATGGTTTGTCGCCGTTGATGAGATGAAACAGCTTGAGAAGCTCTTCATACAAATCCATGAAAGCTTCTGATTGAAACTCGGTTCCTTTCCTTAGTTTTGGTATAAATCTCTGCAGTGAGTATCGCTCCCGATAATGCTTGTTCGACCCAGCTCCTGAAAGCTTCACTGGCAGCAACCCACGACCCTCGGCGTAGAGAACAAATAGCAACCGGTAGAGGTATATCAAACAGTTGTCGTAGAGATCACGTAGATCCCCTTCTGTGAGTCGATTGTCTTTGTAGCTCCAAAATCCATTCGCCAAGTCAGCAACCACCTTAAAGATGCGTTCGCGAAGGTCTTCCTCAAGCTGGGTTTGGAAGGTAATTGCCTCTTCCCGGATATCATCGAGCGGGCAGCGCCCATCTTTCCTAACGAAAACCTGGGGCTGGAAAAGAGTAAAGAACACCTTGAAATCATCAAAGGAGCAAAACTCA
>JANONN010000325.1:0-2514 GCA_031420835.1 Ignavibacteriales bacterium
ACCGTGCGATACGGTCCTTGTGCCCAACTCGCCGATGTGAATACAACGAGCGCAGCAAGTAGTAGGTTCTGTTTCATAACTTCCTCCTTTTGAATGGTATGTAGTTCATCTGTTTTCTTTTCAATGGACAGACTCCCCGAATTCTCACGAACTTCGAGAGTCTCAATCCGCTCACTTAATAACCGCAAACTTCCCTGTTTTTACTGTTCCTGCGTCCTTGTCTTTCACGCTGAACAAATACAATCCCGTCGAAATTGCCTGATCGAATTTCGTTATCAGATCCCAAGCATGCTCACCGCCGGCAAATTGCGGTCGTTGGCCCCCTGTTCCAAACTGCTGGAACCATTCTATATTCTCACCGCTGTTTGTAGAAGCATCGTGTTCCAATTCTGCAACGACGTCTCCTGCTATCGTGTAAACGGTAATGGTACAGCGACCCGGCAAGTTATAGAAGTATATCTTACGGGTTCTCTCCCCCGCTCCATCCCAGTACGCACGAGCATAGTACGGATTGGGATAGACCCCGATCTCTTTCGATGCATCCGATACTGCCGGAGTCCCCGGCACAACTCGCACCATCGCTCGTGCGCTTTCAAGAATGGGAAGATTGTTGGCAGGGTCGCCACGATCGAACGCCGAGACACCGTACAAATATTGCCAGCCGTTCAAATGCGTTATCCCGCTATTCTCCGGTGGGAATCGGTACCAGTATTTGTTCGTGTCAGCCTCGAAGGTCTTCGGCTGGGGAAGGAGAATCGCCGAAAAGCCGGTGTTGTATCCAACTGCATTCCCCGGTTTATCGAATTCCCCCACGAGCGATTGCGTAAGCAGAAACTCATCAGGCGATTTGAAATCCGCTCCCGGCGTAGAACGATAGATGCGATATCCCTCGAAGTCTTTTTGCTTCGTTATCGGATCAACCGACTCTTCGGCCGAGATCTTATCCCAGTAGATCGTCACTTTCTGGTTTTCGACGACCGCACGCACTCGAGGCTGTCGCGGCGGCGAGGGTAACTGGTACCGATCAAGCCGGCCATTGCCATTCGTATCTTCTCCCGGATCAAGGATGTTGTTGCCGTTGAGATCTTCGCCATCGTACGTCTGCTGTGCCCAGCCCATATTTGTCGTAAGGTTGCTCCTCTGGCTTGGTGTATCGAATCGTTCGGGATCAGGGCCGACTTTCTTTGCACACACGACCGCGAGAACAACTTGCACCGTGTCTCCCGGTTTCATCAAAGGAAATGGGCCAAATGACAAAAGCGTCGTCATGTTATCCGGACGTTCTCGCAATGGAGTAATTCGATCAAGCGGTAACGATTGCGCCATTCGCGTATAGCGACTTAAGTAGCGATCGGAGTGAAAATCGTCTGTGGGCGAAAAATACGCAGCGTCACCCGCGCCACTTTGGAACCTCCATGCGTTGAAGTACGTTTTCCGATATAACTGTGCAAGGGTGGTGACATCTTGCGGGAATGGAGTCGTTCCAAGAAGTTTGATGCCGATGTAGCTATCGGCAGGAATTCCACCCGGAGTTGGGTCAAACTCAAATATGTACATTGTGCGCGCAAGTGAGTCGTAGCCGCTCGAGCCACGAGTGAAGTATCCTGATGTGCCGGGACGGACGAAGTTCGTGCTACGGACAACACCATTCGCCCACAGCCCCGCGTAAACATTCTCGAGTGTGTCGTTCCCTGTATTGATGATCGTGTAGTTGAGAAGAACAAAGAAATCCGCAAAGGGAAAATTCCACGCATAACTTTCCTGCTTTATGGAAATACCGAGCGGATCATGAAACAGGATGGAGTCTCCCGTTGCGGGAACCTTCGTATTCTTGTCGCTATACTCCGCCACGAAATCTTGATGGCTGATTGCGTTCTCGTCAAAGAAGCGAGAATCGGAAAGGGTTGATCGTTGAATAATGTTCGAGCCGCGTTCCGACGTAAATTCGTACCCTGTCCCTGATGTACCGGACCGGTCAGTGACACCGGTGCTCACAAGTCTCAATGCCTTCTTGCGAGAATTTGCCCCAACCCACAACCCGGCTTGGTAGAGATGCTCGACCCTGGATCCCTTGGGATATTCACAAGACGGTTGGTTCGGCCAATACCGATTTCGAGTGCCGAGCGTGCCAAAATTTGAGACAGTGAGAGCGATATTGCCAACGTTCGTGAATTGACGATCGTCATCATCCGCTATCTTGGCAAATGACGACTGGGCACGTGCGTTCTGGTGGAAAGTCAGGAAACAGAGGAGAAAAAAGACTTTTGAAATGTTCTTTGTTGTAAGCAGCATGGCTCGCAAGCTCGTTTGACGGAATGTTCTTGCCGGAGGCAATTACTAACTGCTATGAAAATAGCTATATTTTCATCCGGAGTGGTGAACCGCCGGATTCATGAACGCTGATGTTACGCACAGGAAGACTTCGTCGTGAGCGCTCAGTCGAACGATATGTAGCCCTTTCAGGGCAAGATGGATTCTTGATTTGTTGTTTCCGAGGGCGTCGCCCTCGGTTGT
>JANONN010000326.1:0-5702 GCA_031420835.1 Ignavibacteriales bacterium
GACACGGACGAAGAGATTATCGTCTTCGAGCCATTCTACACCAATTACAACGGCTTTGCTTCCATCGCCAATGTGCGACTACGAGCCGTACCGCTCTCGATCCATAACGGCTTTCATCTTCCCCCGGTCGAAGAGATCGAGCCATACGTCAACTCGAAGACACGCGGAATTCTTATTTGCAGTCCAGGGAATCCAACGGGAACGATCTATTCGGAAGAGGAGATGCGCTCGTTGGTGGGCCTCGTCAAGAAGCACAATCTGTTTCTTCTCTCTGACGAAGTATATCGCGAGTTTGCGTATGACGCGCCACATATTAGCATCATGAACTATCGCGAGATCGATCAGCAAGCGATTCTGTTAGATAGTTGCTCAAAAAGGTTCAACGTGTGCGGAGCGAGAATCGGAGTGCTGGCGAGTCACAATGAGGAGGTGGTTCAGGCTGCGTTCAAGTTTGGGATGGCGCGGCTTTCCGTCGCAACGATTGAGCAGCTCGCGCTTGTCCCACTGTTGAATTCACCCGACCAATACACTCGACCGATCGTGGAGGAGTTCAGAAAAAGGAGAGATCTTGTGTATGAGGATTTGAAGGCTATTCCCGGCGTCACATTCTACAAGCCGGAGGGAGCTTTCTACATCATTGTTGGACTGCCTCTGAAAGATTCAGAACATTTTGCCCGTTGGCTTATTGAAGAGTTTGATGACAACAAGGAAACCGTTCTCCTTGCGCCGGCTCAAGGTTTCTATGCAACACCGGGGAAGGGGTCTAACGAAGTCAGGCTTGCGTTCATGCTCAAAGCCGACGACCTGAAAAGGTCATTGGCCATCATTGGAATGGCGCTTAAAGAATATCAACGAAAGTTTTCCTGAAGAGCCTACTCACTGATGTTGCGCAAACCCTCAAGAACATCTGTCATTCCCGCCCGCCTGCCAAAGCTCGCCTACTGGACATTCGGCAAGCAGGCGAAGCGGCGGGCAGGCACGTTTCAAGCGGGAATCTCATAACGAGATGCCCGATTCACCCCGTGAGATAGCCAAATGAAAACGAGAGGTCATGACGTTTGAACAATTATCTCACGGGGTAAAAGCATTTCCCAACGGGATCGCTTCGCGACGGGCATGACATTGCTTCTTTTTATTGATGTCGTGCGTAACATCAATTACTCATACAATGGCAAAGATCACGATAGACGGAAAAGATTACGAGGTTGATTCACGGTTGTCTGTCATTCAGGCTGCGAAGGATCAAGGGATCGAGATACCGCATTTTTGCTGGCACGAGAAGCTCTCTGTTGCGGGCAACTGTCGTATGTGCCTTGTAGAAATTGAAAAAATGCCGAAGCTTGCGATCGCCTGTGCAACACAAGTAGCCAATGGCATGGTGGTAAAGACAAACAGCGATCGAGCCGTCACGGCACGCAACGCAGTGATGGAGTTTCTTCTTATCAATCATCCGCTCGATTGTCCGATTTGTGACGAAGCGGGCGAGTGCAAACTTCAGGATTACGCCTACAAGTATAGTATCGGATACAGTCGCTTCGAAGAAGACAAGGTTCACAAACCGAAGAGAGTTCCGCTCGGGCCGAACGTGCTATTGGATGTTGAACGCTGCATCATGTGTTCACGATGTGTCCGCTATTCGGATGAGATCGCCAAGCAACCAGTTCTTACCTTCACGCAGCGGGGCGATCATGTTGTGCTGACGACCTTTCCGGGCACTCAACTTGACAACCCCTACTCGATGAACGTCATCGAACTTTGCCCTGTGGGTGCGCTGACGAGCACGGACTTCAGATTCAAATCTCGCGTATGGGAAATGTCGTCCACGGAAGGTGTGTGTTATGGATGCGCTCGTGGTTGCAACACCAACATTTGGGTACGCAATAATGAAATCCTGAGAATCACTCCTCGTCAGAATGAGGATGTAAATTCATATTGGATGTGCGATGCCGGTCGGCTGAACACCTTCAAGTTCGTCAACAGCGAAGAGCGTCTCAACACACCGTTGATCCGCCGGGACGGACGTCAGGTTCACGTTGGATGGGATGAAGCGATATCTAAGGCCGTATCTGATCTGAAAACGTTCAAGAAATCAGAAATCGCCGGAATCGGGTCCCCCTACGCCACGAACGAAGACAACTACATTTTCCAGAAGTTTATGAAAGATGTGCTCGGCGTGAAGAATATCGGCATGCTCGAGCACCTGAAAGATGGAGATCAGGACGATTTTCTGATTCGAGCGGACAAGACTCCCAATAGCCGGGGCGCTCGTGAAGTTGGAGTGCCTTCGACAGCCGGATTGGACATTGACGGGATTGTTCATGGAATCACGAATGGGACAATCAAAGCGTTGTATGTGCTTGACGACGATATCGCAGCACATCCACGGATCGCTTCGATCCTGCCGAATCTTCAGCTTCTGATCGTCCATTCATCAGTGAGAAATGAAACAACCAAAGTCGCAGATGTCGTGTTTTCGTGCGCTACGTATGCAGAGAAGAACGGGACCTTTACGAACTTCCTTGGACGCGTGCAGCGCATTCGTCCTGCGATCGCGACGATGGAACAGGATCGCTCTCTGGATGGTTTTGCGACGAGCAGGTTGGATAGATTTGCGGCTCACAACGATCGCTGGGGCCGCCCCATCAAGAAGGATGCACGACCTTCCTGGCGGATTCTCACTGCGATCGCAAATGCGATGGGATCGAAGATGAAATACTCGTCAGCGGAAGATGTTTTCAAAGAAATCACCGAGAAACGTCCTGCATTCAGAGGGCTGACGTACCAGAAGATAGGCTCACAAGGTGCGTTGTTGCAGACGGTGAAAACCGAAAAGGAAGTGCCGATCCCGGCATAGAACTGATCATGACTCTCTGGATCTCTCTCATTCAAATCGTGGTGGTGGTTGGCGTGCTGCTTTTTGTTGTAACCAATGTCGCGTATCTTGAACGGCGCATTAGTGCGTTCATGCAGAATCGTGTTGGACCAAATCGCGTTGGACCTTTTGGCTTGCTCCAGATGCCGGCCGATGTGGTAAAGCTTCTAATGAAGGAAGATATCGTTCCAAAGAATGCCACGAAGGCGATTCACGATCTCGCTCCGATCATTTCCATCGGTGTTGCCCTTTCTACGTTCGCCGTGATTCCCTTTGGAGACACCATCGAACTATTTGGGATGCAGATCAGGCTTCTCATCGCCGATGTCAACATCGGGATTCTTTATCTGCTGGCGATCACTTCTCTCGGTGTTTATGGGGTTACGCTGGCAGGGTGGTCGTCAAACAACAAGTATTCGTTGCTTGGCGGCTTGCGTTCATCCGCTCAGCTTATCAGCTATGAACTTTCAATGGGATTGTCCATCATCGGCGTGTTGATGATCTCCGAGACGCTTCGACTCGACCAGATTGTTCACAAGCAGGCTGGGTATTTCTGGGGATGGTTTCCCGCGTGGAATATTTTCCTGCAACCGGTCGCCTTCATTATCTTCCTCGTCACTGCGTTTGCGGAGACAAACCGCCTTCCGTTTGATTTGCCGGAGGCGGAGCCGGAGCTTGTGGGCGGATATCACACAGAGTATTCCGGACTGAAATGGGGAATGTTCATGCTGGCTGAGTACGCCAACATGATTGCGTCAAGCGCCGTCATTACGTCGCTCTTCCTTGGCGGCTGGCATTTTCCGTATATCGAACTCTTTGGTTTGTCGCCATTCGTGACGAGCCTCTTGCAGATTCTGGCATTCTGTGTAAAGGTTTCAATTGTCGTCCTGGTTTTCATTGTTATTCGATGGACCCTTCCGAGATTCAGATATGACCAGCTCATGAATCTCGGGTGGAAGGTGATGTTACCGATCTCGTTAGTGAATGTTCTTGTTACGGGCTTGGTCATGCTTCTTTTTTCGTAAGAAGGATTAGATCATGTCGTTCAATGGAAAGATGGTTCGAAAGAAGGATCTAACGTTTTGGCAGCGGATCTATCTCCCTGAGATCCTGAAAGGAATGAGGCTGACGATTGCCCAGATCTTTCGCCCAAAATTCACGCACAACTTTCCTGAAGAACGATTCAAACCGCCAGCGTCCTTCCGCGGTCGGCCTGTCCTCGTGGAAGAGAACGGTGTGGAGCGATGTGTGGCATGCGGGCTCTGCTCACGCGTGTGTCCTGCATTAGCGATTGAAGTACAGGCAAGCGAGACATCGTTGGAGAAGGAACGGTACCCGATCAAGTTCGAAATTAACATGGTTCGCTGTATTTTCTGCGGCTTCTGTGAAGAGGTGTGTCCGGAAGAAGCGATTGTGATGAGCCAGGATTATCTGCTCGTCTTCAACAATCAAGAAGAAGCCGTGTTTGGAAAGGACAAGCTCCTCGTCCCTGCAGAGAAACTTAGCGACCGTTTGGAATTCCTCCGTCAGCACCGATAAGACGACACAACAGGGGAGACGTGAATCCGCCTAAGGCGGACGAACCGCGCCGATTGATCTCATGTCACTCACGCCAACATCTCAGATCAGCCAGTCTTTGAACAGTCTTCGTGCCATCTTTTTTGCTCTTCTTGCCGGACAGCTAATGTTTGCCGGGGTTGTCTTTTATCTCACCAGTTCTACAGTACTTGCACCCGCCATTCAAAACTCTCTTTTGCTTGATTATGTCTTGCCGCTTCTGATTGTGGTACAGGTTACCGTTGCGGTTCTATTCGCATCACGGCGAATAGACGCTCTTCGGAGTGAGCCTGATCTTGCCACGCGGATCGGCCTGTATAAGACAGCATTCCTCCTAAAATGCGCCATGCTTGAAGGAGCGAGTTTTCTGGCACTGATCGGATCTTTCTTAAGTCAATCCTTTCTCTTTGTGGGGATGTTCATTATCGTGCTCATAACGTTTCTGTTGAACAAGCCAAATGCTGAGCGTATCAACGAAGTACTCAGCATCGGTAGGGAAGCTGTTCCATGATCTGGTCGTTATATGTATTGCCCGCGTTGCTTCTTGAAACGACACTTGCCATCAGTGCATAGGGCTTTATGAAAAAAACCACAACAAACGGAATTTGCACGTATTGTCGTACAAAGATCAATAAGAATGCGCGATCAATTCTCTCTCACTTGTCAGACTGTCAAGGCAAACATCCCGCAGAGAAATCTGGTGGAGCAGACTATGTGCTTATACTCATCCAAGGCAAATACTCACCGGAATACTGGCTGGTTATCAAAGCCAAACCGGATATTGCGATGAAACGGCTCGATAAATTCATAAGAGATGTATGGGTCGAATGTTGTGGTCACCTCAGTGAGTTTTCTTATAAACACTCAAAGATACCTATGACTCGATCGTTGGCCCAGGTTTATTCGGCGGGGCACAAAATCGAATATGTCTATGATTTTGGTTCCTCAACCGAAATAACGTTGTCAATGATTCAGAGAATACAAGATGTCGACGAGAAGGGAATCGCCATTCTGTTTCGCAATGAAGAACCCAAATTCGAATGCTCATCGTGCAACAAAAAAGCTATCGCAATTTGTCCGTTTTGCATCTATGAAGACGAAGGCTTTTTGTGTCGAGCATGCATAGACAAGCACAAATGTGTTCAAGACGAAGGTGAGGATATATTGTTACCTTTCGTAAACTCACCAAGAGTTGGAGTTTGCGGCTACACAGGTTCCACTGATAAACAGATAAAGAAATACTTCCCTAAGAATTTTCTGTAATTTAGCGAGC
>JANONN010000327.1:0-2296 GCA_031420835.1 Ignavibacteriales bacterium
GAGCGGTTTCGACTTCGGCTCGCCGTTCGCAGAGTAAAGCCAGATGTCAGTTCCCGTTTCCTTGTTCGTCACTGTATAGGCAAGATATTTTCCATCGGGCGACCATGATTCTGGAAACGGATTTCCATCCTGATCAAAAAGCTTTCGGGGAGTACCCCCTCCGTTCGCTGAGACAGTATAGATCTGATAACGCCCATCGGCGTTGGAGGAAAAAGAAATGCCGGACCCGTCGGCGTGCCAAGCATGTCTCCAATTGTCCGCTCCGAATGTGAGCGGTGTGAGCACATCCCGTTGAATATCAAAGACTCCCACTTGATACGTCGATCCGTAAATAGTCACCACGAGTCGCTTGCCATCCGGCGAAAAAAGCGGATCACCAAACTGAACTCCTTTCACTGAGAGAGTTCTCGTCTTCCCTGCCCCTTCGGACAGAAAAACTTCCGTTGGTGTGATTTCTACTCCTCCTTTAATGAGTACCAGCGTACCATTCTCGGAGACTGAGAATAACGAGTGGCCTAAGGCGCCTGCAAAGCGGACATTGTCGGTAACAGGATCCGGTTCGCCAGTTACCTTCAGATCGTTCAAGTCAAAGCCCGCGGCCATGACCGTCGAGCCTCGCGCATAAATAATGTACCCAGGGCTAACGTATCGAGCATCGGAACCGCCTTTTAAGATAACGCGATGTTCCCCGGTCTTGAGGTCCACAACTGCAATCAGCGATTCCTCAAACGAGCCACCCGTCCAGATGGTGAAGAGGGCCTGAGTTCCTCCGGGTAAGACGTGAGGGCTTATGTGCGCTCGTTCCCCTTCATCAAACTTTATTTTCGTCAACTGTTTTGGTGTAGAGCCTGCGTCGGTCGCAACAATCCAAAGGGGGCTTCCCCAATCCTGCCGGAAGACAATAGTCCCCCCGGATCCCCAACTTGCATCACCACCCAACGAGTTACAAATAGCGATCGGAGAACCTCCGTCCAGCGATAACTTCATGATCTTCCCCTTCGAGTAGAGGCCAAGCCAACGGCTGTCCGGGGAAAAGAATAAAGAAGCGTTAAACAAATCGGACGTATTCGGAACCGGGCGCGCTTCAAATGTATCCATGTCACGGATGAACAATTGAGCATTTGCGCCAGACCCACCGACGAATGCCATCTTCGTTCCGTCCGGCGAAAGAGCGACGAGCGGTCCCCCTTGAATTGAATGCAAGGCTTGCCCCTCGGGCAACGTCACGACAAATCTTGTGACCCTTGATGGAGGGGCAGTCCTCTGCTGCACCAACAGCCACGTTGCCACAGCACCGATGATGAGAGCGATGACGGTGAGGACGGGCCACAAGTAGTTTCTCCATGTTGGCTTCGAAGGTTCGGCAACACGATCTGTAGAGGGGCCTGGAGAGAAGTGTTGGGCAGTTGATATACGACTGAATCTTTGAGCGCTTGATGCTTGCTTGAACCGCTTCAGGTTCTTGACAAGCTCCTTGGCAGATTGATAGCGTTGGTCCTGCTCTTTCGCCAGGCATTCCAAAACGATCGCATCAAGGTCTGCATTGATTTCAGGCTTGATCGTCGAAATCGGTTGCGGATCAACATTCATTATCTCATACATAATCGCTGTCTCATGCATGCCTTTGAACGGAGATTGTCCCGCGAACATTTCGTACAGAATAACGCCAAGCGAGAAGATGTCGGTGCGGTGGTCAGTCTCCATTCCCTGCACTTGTTCGGGCGACATGTAGCTAATTGTTCCAACGGTGCTTCCTGCTTTTGTTAGGCGAGATGCGCCCTTGAGTTTCGCCAATCCAAAGTCCATGATCCGCACACGGCCATCTTTCTGAAGCATGATATTCTCGGGCTTGATGTCGCGATGCACGATGCCTTTCTCGTGTGCGGCTGCCAGTCCATCGGCAATCTGAATGCCAATCTCGATCGCCTGTTTCAATAGTAGGGCGGATCGCCCGCCTGCTACATCGGCACCAATAGGGCGGGCAGGCTGATCCGCCCCTACAGGCGCTGTAACCCGCAGCGTCTGACCTTCTACAAACTCCATGACGATAAATGTCTGGCTTGCCCCTTCGGGGGCGCCCACTTCTTCAATCCCATAGATGGTGCAAATGTTGGGATGATTCAGCGAGGCCGCCGCTTTTGCTTCTTGCACAAACCGCGCCTTGTCAAGGTCTGAAGGAGAAACATGTTGCGGCAAGAACTTGAGCGCCACGAGGCGGTCGAGCTTCGTGTCTTGGGCTTTATAGACGACGCCCATCCAGCCTTCGCCTAATTTTTCAAGGATGTGATAATGTGAT
>JANONN010000328.1:0-6483 GCA_031420835.1 Ignavibacteriales bacterium
GTAATTGACACATTCATAGCGCTGAGTAGTTACCCGTAGACTCACTTCACACCGTTTCTGAAATTCCACATCATGGAGACGTTCTTTCTCACGTCATCAACTCCGTAGTTCGTCATTTTCGCGAAGGGAGTGAGGCATGAATTCCAACATCCCTTACACGCTTTGAATTCCCCAACACGCTCATCCCACGTAAGAGAGTTCAGAATCTCGTCCGGTGTCTGGCGCAGAAGATTACCGATGGGCGAACCGAAGCATACATTCACGTCGCCGTTCGGATGAACGAAGAATCTGCTACCCAAGCTTGGCGACAACAAGTACGGACAATACTTAGGAGCATTCCCGTGCAGGTACTTCACGAAACCGTCAAGCACCCAGTTTGGCGTCACCACTGCGGGGGATGCTTTCGCGCGCTCCATCACTTGCTTCAAGCGCTCCTCGTCTCTAATCACCAGCCTGTCGCTGGCCGGTAGATCGATCGAAGGCGTTCTAAAAATATCTACATTCGCGAACCAACCGAGCGCTTCCACATAATCGAGAACCTCCTCGATCTGGTGAAGATTCATCTGACTCACGACAACATTCAACCCTGTCTTGATCGGGCGACCCTTCTTTCGGTTCTCCTTGTCAACATAATCAATATGCTCCATCGTAATTCGAGCAACGTCCTTCTCGCCTCGCAACAAGTCCGCCGTTTCGCGCAATCCGTCAAAGGAAACCGTGAGGGAGAACTTGTGCTTCAAAAGAGCAGCCGTTAATGCCTCTACCTTGCGAGTGGGAAAGTAGAGAGTGGAGAGCATATGGAGATATGTGAACTTTTTCGATGCCACGTACTCCATGCAATCATACAATCGCGGGTGGAGGATCGGGTCGCCACCCGAAAGCATGATGCCGTGCGCACCGTATTCATCCAGCCGGTCAACAATCGTCTTCAGACTCTCGAAAGGAATCGCTTGCGTCCCCGGAGCAATCAACGGATACTTGCAGTGCAGGCAATGTTGCGTGCAGTGGTATGTCAGCAGCAACTCCGTGAAGAAGAACACCGGCTCACGTCGAATGACATGGGGAGTATTCTTCACCAACCGTTCGGCAAGCGTGACGACGTTCATACGCGCCTTTGCCTGAAATGCATCGAATGGTGATTCTTGCTTTCAACACATGGGTTGTTCATTCATCGTTGCCTGTTTGTGGAAATTCCCTGTAACTACGCAGCGTCAGTTCACTGTCAATATAAGAAAGAATACCGCTATCGGCAACGAACGGAGTTTCGTTTCCTTCAAAACCTGTCATAGATGTCCACTATCGGATGATGATGAGCTTTTTGGCTTGCGACAAATTTCCCTGTCTGACTCTGTACAAATAGACACCAGTCGGCATAATGAAACCGAATTCGTCGCGACCGTCCCACTTGGCTGTGTGAAATCCCGCAAAGAGAGACTTGCTTAGGAGTGTTCGGATCTTTCTCCCCAAAAGATCGAATACCTCCACGTGAACATGTCCATCATTGGGAATGTCGTACTCTATTACTGTGGCCCCGTTAAACGGGTTGGGATAATTCTGTTTTAGGACAATCGTCTGCGGCGGTAGTTGGTCTGTATCTTGGTCGCTGGGACTCAGATACGCGCGCACATAGAAATCGCCTGTGCTTTCGTACATCACCCGGCCCGAGATTGGACGACTGGCAATGGAAAGATAGCTACGGACAACTGCTTGTCCGCTATCGCGACGCAATAGCGGATGAGGAGCACCGGAGCCATAGATCACTTGTACGACAAAGTCCGTATTGGCGCCAATGTTGCGATCGCGTAGATCAACAACCGTTCTCATGAAGCTTGTGTCGGTTACCGTAAATGAGATTGGCGCGGGGAATCGTGCTCTACCTCCCAACCCCGTCAGTGGTTGAGTGCTCAGATTGTAACTGATGTTCCAGTCCCGAATCAACAATCTCGCCGAGCCGGTCGTTTGAAACCACATGGCCACACTGTCAATGCGCGATCTACGAACTCCCTCGAAGCCAACAAAGACGGTGTCATCGTTTGCGAAGCCCCCGTACGTCGCTCGCTCGGTTCTCCCATCGTCGTGAGCAAGCTGCAGAACAGAAGGGATCTTCAACGATCCGGTTGATTTGTAGGAGTAGGAAAGGGAAGCCTGTGCGTCAATGTTGTGAACGACGTAGGTCAACTCAGAAGTGGCTGAACCGGAGAACTCAGCAAAGTACTCGGAGCTTCCAACAGGAAGAACTGCCTTCCCATCATCCCGGATTCGAATGGCTTGAACGTTGCCACTTCCGGATGTTATCGCAAACGTTGTCCGGATCGTATCAATGACGCGGAATCGGATATAGTCGGCTCCAAACGATTGGAGTGAGGATTGTGTCCCTAAAGCCTGCGGTCCGAAATTATCCCTCTGCATGCGCGGGGTTCCTACGAACGGCGGCTTGACGTAGCCAAATGCAGTGTTGACGGTCCTGTCATGCAAATAGTTAGCGACTTGGAAATCTCTGACCGTGGGAACAAACGATCCTGCGATTCCGGATAATGCAAGAGCGGAATTGAAGCCATTGATGCTGGTGGAGGGGTTTTGAGTAAGATTTCGGATAAATGTTTCGCCATACCGATCCCAAAGATAGTATCCCATGAGCGCAGCGCGACTGTAATCAGCTAACACACGATTATCGCTCGTGGATGTTGTCCAGCTCAACAACGCAACATTTGGATTTGAAAGATAACGGTTGGGACTTCTCAAGCCGAATCCACAGAGAAATTCTGCAAGCTCAGAGAGGGCTTCGTTGAAGAACAGTGGCTCACCCTGATCGTAGTTCCAGTGGATGAGGTGCTGGAACTCGTGCGCTAAGACGTTGAGTGGCCGCTGGGGGTCTCTTTGGTTGTTGAAGAAGATCCCGGGAAAGGAATCGATGTAAAGCATGTCTCTGCGGTTCGAGTAATCCCTTGACAATTGGTCATTAGAGTTGAAATAGCCCGCAACAAAGGTACGAGTTTCGTCGAAACGATCAACAATATCATATACCAAGAAGTGAGTCTTTCCATCCCCCGCGATGTTCGGCGGATCTCCGAAGAATCGGCGTGCAAGTCGAAGAATTCCTTTCGTTGAGTCTTGAGAAGTCCGTGGGGTCTTACTCTCAAGCGCCTGAAGGATCGTGTCAACCACCCCTTGAGTGACATGTCCTTTGCTCAACTCTCCAACCGCAACCCAAACGTAGCTGAGAGCGCCGATAGCGAGAAGCTCAGCACGAACCGTATCGTAGCGGTTATCTTTGAAATTGTACGTCCAGAAAATCTCCTGCGTCCCAAGAATTTGTGCCGTCGCCTTTTCAAGAGAGCGCCGCATGACCTCATTCAGGCCCGGATATTTGGCACGCGTGTTCTGTTCGGCTTTGCGGATAACATCTGGATTGTTCACGTGAGCCATCCCGCACTGGCTCCCATCTTCGCGAACAGGTGTCGGCTGCTGAGCCAGCAGCAGTTGAAGAGCGCTGCAAAGCAAGATAAGGAAGGAGAAGACTCGTACCATGGAATAACCTTTCATATCTTCAACCCGGCGGTTCGACTTCGCTCACCACGGGCAGTGCCATCATACAGAAGGAGAACGAAGTTTGGAGAGAAGAAGACCGACCGATCCAAAGTTAACGACGCGAGTTATGAACAGTAACAAAATAAAGACACCGACGAGCGAAGTTTTTGTGAGAATGCCCACAACGGTTGCTGGTGCAGGAGTAATGAACACATACGCCATGAACACTGCACCAACGCACAGAGAAATCCGGACAACTTTTCCCCACTCATACTCCACTCGATACAACCGTTGTGAAGGAAAGTAAATGCTGATCGCCATCGTCAGATAACTTGCCAGCGTCGCGTACGCCGCTCCCATCATTCCGAAATGAGGTATGAGAAGGTAGTTCGCTACGACATTTACCACTGCGCCAGCACCAGTGATCAAAGCAAGATATTGAGTTTTCTTTTCGATGTTCACACCGATCACAAAGTTTGCATACGCACCGGCGAAGATGTACGAGAGCAAGATCCATGGCACGATCCCGACGCCCGACCAATAAGCCGGATGAAAGAAGTACCCACCCAGGATTTTGACCCGAATGATATCTTCAATGAAAAGTGAACCAGCAACGAGCGCGAACGCAAGCAGTGCTACCAGATATGTAAAGACCCGCGCAAACATTGGCTTGGCATCCGCATCTTTGTAATGAGCAAGATAGAACGGTCGCCACGCATAATCAAACATGCTGACCAACAACATCATCAGGATACCGAGACGGTAGTTAGCTTGATAGACTCCGACGGTTGCTTCATCAGTGAGCGCTTTGAGGATCGGGCGATCAATAACATGCATCGCAACGCTGGCTATCCCGGCCGGAATGAGCGGCAATCCAAACTTTAGCAACGCGGAATACAATTTCTCCGGCAACCGAAACGTAAGATGCGAGAAGATCACTTTCAACAGAACGAAAAAGGTCACTGACGAAGCAATGAGGTTTGCCAGGAGCACGCCGTCGGTTTGCATGTTCAGAACAACGAGGAGAATGATGTTGGCTACTACATTAACCAAGATGTTGAAGACCTTCAGTGTTGCAAATGTTTTTGCCTTTTGCTCCATTCGGAGTGAGGCAAACGGAATGATAACCAGCGCATCAAAGAAGAGGATCCAAGCGGCATAGCGAATGAGCAGGCCGCCGCCTACACCAAGCCCCATCCAAGTACTGATCTCATCTGAAAACACAAACACGCCGAGCGAGAGAACCGCCGAGGTCATCCAAAGCGAGAGGAACGATATACTGAAATTTTGGTCTTTATCTCCGATCTCCTGCGACGCAACATAGCGCATGTATGCGGACTCCAACCCGTATCCATAGATGATAAACGCAAACGCGATATAGGAGTAGAGTGTCGCTACTGTCCCATATTCAGACGGCGCAAGGTAATGTGTATAGAAAGGAACGAGAAGGAAATTGAGGAATCGCCCTACTATGGAGCTTACCCCATAGATAGCAGTGTCTTTTCCTAATCTGAGGAGGCGATCAATCATGCGATGGGCTGTCGCACGTAATGCGGGGAATTACTGGCTAACGATGTCATCGTCAACCAGCATGACGGGGATGCCGTCGTTCACTTCAAAAACTCTTCCGCACTGCGTGCACGTGAGCGTGTTTTGCTCGGGGCGGTAGTTCAGATCGCTTTTGCACTTGGGGCAGCAGAGGATGTCAAGCAGTTCTTTCTTGAGCATGGGATTTACTCGTTCTTCATCGCTTCCTCCAGCGTTTGAACGAACACGGCCGGGGCGCGCGTCGGCTTCCCTGTGGAGGCGTTCAGGAAGCTGTGAATCGTGAATCCTTCGACCATCGGCTCCTCTTCTCCTTCCCGAAAGACCTTGTACTCGATGCGGACCCGTGCCACCGGGATTTCTTTCACAACCGACTCGATACCCAGAAGTTCATCATAGCGAGCAGACCGTTTGTATTTGGCGTATGCTTCGATCACAGGAAGGAAAATACCGAGCCTTTCAATTTCCGGATACGGCAATCCAATTGCTCGTAGCATATCTGATCGTGCTTGCTCGAAATACTCAAAGTACTTCGCGTAGTATACAAACTTCATCTGGTCGGTGTCTGCATATCGCACACGGATAGTTGTGAGATGCCTGATCATAAAACCGGAGAAAGGGATGTTGGTTCAGAATCAGAACGGCGGGCGAAGTGCTCTTGTGGAACACTCAACTCAAAGGGTAATGGATATGGAGAAGGGTTCATCCCTTCCACGCACCCATCTTCGCAAACTTCTCTATTCGCTGTTGGACGAGTTTGTCGACCTTCATTTTGCGGAGATCCTTTATTTCTTCAAGAAGAATTCTCTTCAGAGTCGCTGCAGCCGATTCATGATTGCGATGAGCGCCACCGATCGGTTCCGGGATAATGCGATCTACAATCCCTTGCTCGATTAGATCCGGCGCGGTCAGTTTGAGCGCTTCCGCCGCCTGTTCCTTATAGTCCCAGCTCCGCCACAAGATGCTCGAACATGACTCCGGAGCGATCACCGAATACCATGCGTTCTCGAACATCAGGATGCGATCCCCCACACCAATTCCCAATGCACCGCCCGAAGCCCCTTCACCGATGATAACAACAATGATGGGAACCGGAAGGTGGGACATCTCAAACAAGTTGCGCGCTATCGCCTCCGCTTGTCCGCGTTCCTCCGCTTCGAGTCCGGGGTACGCGCCGGGCGTATCGAGCAATGTGACAATCGGTTTCTTGAATTTCGTAGCGAGATGGAAGAGACGGAGGGCTTTGCGATACCCTTCGGGATTTGGCATACCGAAGTTGCGATAAAGATTTGACTTCGTGTCGCGTCCCTTCTGATGTCCCACCACCATGATCGCTTCTCCACCTAACCGCCCGAACCCACCGACGATCGCCTTGTCATCCCCAAAGTGGCGGTCGCCATGCAGCTCGAC
>JANONN010000329.1:0-2764 GCA_031420835.1 Ignavibacteriales bacterium
CTATTTATCGCAAAAGAAATTCTTGCGCTTCAACTTGCGACGATTCATAATCTCTCTTTCTACATTTGGCTGATGCGCGAGACGCGCATGGCTATCGTGGAGAAGAGATTCTCGGATTGGAAAGAAGAATTGCTTCTGCAACTTAATCAACCAATGATGATAAACGCATAAGAATCACTAACGGAGGACGATTCGATGTTTTCAACACTTCTGTTTATGGCGCCACAGGGACAAGATGGCGGCGGTTCGTTGGTCAGCACCATTGTCATGTTTGGTCTCATCTTTGTTATTTTCTATTTCATGATCATCAGGCCGCAGCAACGCCGTTCGAAAGAGCGGGAACAGATGCTCGGTTCCGTCAAAAAGGGTGATAAGGTGGTTACCGCTGGAGGTATCCATGGCACGGTGATTGGGTTGGAAGACAAGACATTGCTTGTTCAGATCGCGGACAACGTGAAGGTGAAAGTCGAGCGCGGTTCTATCACTACTATTCTCCGCGAATCTGAGCCGGCAGCAACGAAGTAAGAACCCGCCGTAGGCGGGCAGGAGGTAGCTGATGAAAGAAGATCCAAAGACTCGGTTCAACACAATTGAAGAAGCGATCGAAGACTTCCGCGTAGGGAAAGTGGTTATTGTCGTGGATGACGAAGATCGAGAAAACGAAGGAGACTTTGTCGTCGCCGCAGAGAAGGTGACGCCACAAGTCATCAACTTCTTCTTACGCGAAGGTCGTGGCATCGTCTGCGCGCCCATCACGGGAGCGCGTGCAAAAGAGCTAGCGCTCGAACCGATGGTCGAAACGAACACATCCCTTCATGAAACACCGTTCACCGTCTCGGTGGATTACATTCATGGGACAACCACAGGTGTTTCGGCCGCTGATCGTGCGACGACCGTGAGAGCCTTGATGGATCCACATACGAAGCCGAGTGACCTTGCTCGCCCCGGTCACATCTTCCCCTTGCGAGCCGCCGAAGGGGGAGTCTTGCGTCGCGCCGGTCATACAGAAGCCGTCATTGATCTGTGTCGTCTTGCCGGTCTCTATCCGGCTGGAGTGCTTTGTGAGATCTTGAATGAGGATGGAATGATGGCACGAGTCCCTGAACTTGTGAAGATCGCTCAACACCATCATCTCAAGATGATCACAGTCAAGAACCTCATTGAATATCGGATGCAGCGGGAGAAACTCGTGCATCGAGTTGTCACAACACGTCTTCCTTCTCGGTTTGGGGAATTCCAACTCTATCTCTACAAGAGCAACACAGATGAAAACGAACATCTCGCGCTTGTGAAGGGGGAAATTCGACCTGATGCGCCGGCGCTGGTTCGAGTGCATTCAGAATGTCTCACAGGGGATGTCTTCGGATCGATGCGTTGTGATTGCAACGAGCAACTTCTCGCTGCTATGCAAATGGTGGAGAAAGAAGGAATGGGCGTGATTCTCTACATGAGACAGGAAGGAAGGGGGATTGGATTGCTCAACAAGCTGAAGGCCTATAAGCTTCAAGATGAGGGATTGGACACTGTCGAGGCAAATGAGAAGTTGGGTTTTCGTGCAGACCTACGGGACTATGGTATCGGAGCCCAGATACTGAGAGACATCGGTGTGTCAAAGATGCGGCTCATGACGAACAATCCCAAAAAAGTGGTCGGGCTGCACGGGTATGGGCTTGAGATCGTTGAACGGGTTCCCCTTGAGGTGGATCCGAACCTCTTCAACGAGCAGTATCTGAAAGTAAAGCGCGACAAGCTCGGACATCTTATTCTGATTGACTCCGCCTTTGGCGGACATTCCACTAGATGATTTCCTACGACGCGAAGGACTTACGACAGATTCTAAGCAAAGCGCTTTCACGTGGCGGTGATTTCGCAGAAATGTATTACGAGCACTCGGTTTCGAATTCGATCTCCTTCAACGAACGCAAAGTTAAGAGCATCAATCGTGGCGTTCTTGAGGGCGTTGGAATTCGGGTGATTCAAGGAGATCGGACTGGTTATGCATATTCCGATGATTTGAGTTTAGAGAGTCTTCTTCAAGCTGCGTCGGTTGCATCCTATGTTGCAGCCGGAAGTAAACCCCTTACGATTGCCGATCTCACGAAACAAATCGCGCCACCATTGGAACGGATCCGAGTCCCCGCAGCAGATGTTGATACGGGCAAGAAAGTGGATCTCCTCGTCCGCTCCGATGAGACAGCGCGTTCGTTCGATCAAAGAGTACATGATGTGTCTTGCGGATATGGCGATGTGAGAAAGCGAGTCACGGTCGTGAACTCGGAGGGACTTTGGGTCGAGAATGAAGAGCAACTCTTTCGTATGATGATTTCGGTGACGGTGACAGAGGATGGCCTTCGAGATTCCGGAATGGAATTCCTTGGCGGGCGTTATGGGTTCGAATATTTTGAATCTCATGCTCCAGAGGATGCAGCACGCAAGGCTGTTCAGCAAGCACTGACGAAACTTCATGCAAAGCCCGCGCCGGTTGGCGTCCATCCTGTCGTGGTTGAAGCTGGATGGGGGGGAGTACTGGTGCATGAGGGGGTCGGTCATGGGCTTGAAGGGGATTTCAATCGGAAGGGAACATCAGTGTATGCTGGAATGATGGGTCAGCAGGTTGCAGCTTCCGGTGTCACGATCATTGACGACGGTACAATCCCAAATGCGCGCGGCTCGATTGCGATTGACGACGAAGGGACTCCGATGCAACGAACGGTGCTCATCGAGAACGGCGTGCTGGTCGGATTTCTCTATGACAAACTGAACG
>JANONN010000330.1:0-14591 GCA_031420835.1 Ignavibacteriales bacterium
CAAGGCTGCAATTGCTGCGGAAATTCCTTAGAGAAGATGGGGTCATCTTTGTTAGCATTGACGACAATGAACATCATAACTTGAGAACGTTGCTTAATCAAATATTCGGGGAAAGAAATTTCGTCAGATGTCTAAAATGGAAACGGAAGAAACAGCCATCTTACTTGCATGGACACATAGCTTTGGTGATGGAATATGTTGTTGTCTATGCGAAGAGTATTAAGGAGTTGGAACGACTCTCAATCGAAAAGAGAGAAGATTTCAACACGCGTTTGGATAATGCTACGAATGCAGTTTCTGAAAGATTGATAAGAAAAGGTATCAGGGTAAAACTTCCACCCGAGGTTATGAAGATCTCGAAAGGCTCTTACAAAATAAGAACGATGGAAGTGGAGTATTTAAATGACGTCCAGATCGAAAATGGCCGAACTACCAACGATGTTACGATCAGAGCTAGATTTCGGAATAACCATGATCAAATTGACACTTTTGTTAAAGAAGATGTGCTTTTCATAACAAGAAACTATGGACTAAGAAGGGACCTTCTTAAGGAAGAACTTGAGAAAAGGAAATCTATTACTGACTTACTACTCGATTGGGGCGATAATCAAGATAGCGATAAAGAACTGACTGAGATATTTCCTGAAGGGAAACCATTCGGATATCCCAAACCATCCCTCTTGATTCGAAATCTCATAGCAACAGTTCATACGTCAGATTCTATCATTCTCGATTCATTTGCTGGTAGCGGCACCACAGGTCATGCAGTCCTCCAACTCAACAAAGAGGATGGGGGCAACCGCCGCTTCATTCTTGTTGAAATGGATCAGAACATCTCCCAAACCGTGACGGCAGAACGTCTGAAACGTGTCATCAACGGCTACGGCGATAAGGAGTCGCTTGGTGGTGGTTTCCGTTATTGTAGATTGGGTGACCCGTTATTTGACCAGCATGGCAGCATCCAAAAAGAAGTAAGCTTCAACGATCTTGCCCATCACATTTTTTCACCGACACCGGTTTGCCGCTTCCAAAGAATGCAAAGAAAAGCTCTCCACTCATAGGTGTTCACAAAGGAGTCGGTTACTATTTGCTCTTCAATGGAATCCTGGGAGATAAATCAGTTGACGGTGGAAACATACTGACAACCAGAATCCTTCAGAAACTCCCAAAGCATGATGGGCCGAAAGTCATCTACGGTGAGGGAACGCGAGTAAGTCTTTCCCGGCTGCGAAAACAGAGTATCACGTTCAAGCAGGTCCCGTACGAGATCAAGACGAGTTAAGCATGTTCACCCTCAAGACATATCAACAGCAAACTCTTGAAAAGCTTGAAGCATTTCTCCGCCGCGCAGCTACGACAAAAAATCCGACTGTCGCTTACGAGGAGTGCATACGCGAAACATATCGGAGAGAGTCAAACTACAATGATGCTGGGTTTCCCAATGTGCCGTATGTTTGCCTACGACTCCCCACAGGCGGTGGAAAAACGTTCCTTGCATCGCACTCGATTGCATTGGCATGCAAAGAATACATAGGGAAAGATGTTGCGCTCGTTCTTTGGCTTGTCCCAAGCTCCGCAATTCTTGAACAGACGCTCAAGGCATTGCGCGATCGTAGACATCCCTATCGTGTCGTCCTCGACGAGGCCTTCGATGGGAACGTCTCAATTCGAACCGTTGAAGAAACGCTTGGTATCTCGCGGTCCGATTTGGCAGGCAATCTTGTTGTAGTCGTCTCTACACTCGCTGCTTGGCGGGTGGATCGGACAGAGGGAAGAAGGGTGTACGAATCTGGCGGCGTTTCAAAGGACCATTTCGAATTTGTGCCAAAGGAACTTCTGGAAAATCTGGAACGTCACGATTCCGAGAACGGCGGCGCGTTGAAGTATTCCCTTGCTAACCTTGTGCATCTGCATAGGCCGATTGTCATCGTGGATGAAGCGCATAATGCTCGCACGGACCTCACGTTTGATACATTGAAACGGTTGAATCCCTCTTGCATCATTGAATATACTGCAACGCCGAAAGTGCGTGGGTCCGACCGCAGCAATGTGCTTTACAATGTATCTGCCGCTGAGTTGAAGTCTGAGCACGTCATCAAGTTGCCAATTGAGCTTCTCACATTAGGCGAATGGCAACAGACGGTTTCAAATGCAGTCACAAAGCAACGTGAATTAGAAGCGGTTGCTAAAGAGGAAGAGCAGACAACCGGAGAGTATATTCGCCCGATCGTTTTGCTTCAGGCAGAAGCTGACCGTGTAGGGCAAACCACGATCAATGTCAACGAAGTCAAGAAATGTTTGCTTGAGCAATGCAATGTGCCTGAGGAAGAGATAGCGATTGCAACGGGGGAAGAACGGGGAATCGAAGGAATCGATCTCCTTCAACGCGACTGCAAGATACGCTTCATCATTACGAAACAAGCGTTGAAGGAAGGATGGGACTGCCCTTTTGCATATGTTTTCTGTTCTGTCGCGAAAGTCCGATCAAGTAAAGATGTAGAACAGCTTTTGGGTCGCGTTCTACGGATGCCGAACGTTGCTCCCAAGCAACAAGACCCGCTAAACAGAGCGTATGCATTCGTCCATTCAAGGGACTTCTACGAAACCGCCAGCAACTTGACCGACTCTTTGACACGTTGCGGGTTCGAACCGAATGATGCAAGCCGATTTCTCGAGATCAAAAATATTCAGGTTGAATTAGGACTGGATCTTTTTTCTCAACTTACACGAACGTTATCTTCGGCACCCGAACCAACTGCTTTGCCGCGGGAACTGCGGGAAAAGGTCAAAGTCAATGCGAAAGACAACACCATCACACTTGTTGCCAAGATAACCGAAGAGGAGAAGAAACAACTAACAGAACTTGTCGAGAGTCCTGAAGATAAGCAGGTCATCGAACAGCTTTATCGGGCAGTTCACCGAATTCCCATGAGCTACACTTCTCCCGCTAAGAGGGGTGAAGTCTTCTCGGTTCCGCAATTATTGATCGAATTTGATGGAGAGCTTAGACCGTTCGACGAAGAGATCCTGATCCCCCCTTCCTGGAATCTTGCCGAGCATCATGCCGAGTTGAGCGAAACGGAATTTCCAATCAAGGTTGATGTTGGA
The DNA here is from genome assembly GCA_031420835.1 of Ignavibacteriales bacterium. Lineage (GTDB taxonomy): Bacteria > Bacteroidota > Ignavibacteria > UBA10030 > UBA10030 > JANONN01. Next base: position 3,109 of record JANONN010000330.1, read on the forward strand.
ACAAGGGGACTGATTGACGTTGACTCTACTGGCAAAGCTTATTTTCATAACCCGAATCAAATCCAGCAAGAGCTAACCAGCATTCTTGTGTCGAGCAGGATGCATCGGCCAGAGTTAGTAGTCTGGCTCGTGAAAGAAACCCGGCATCCTTCAATTCCCCATGCCCAGGCAGTCGTGTTTGTAAACAAAGTACTCGAGACATTGATTCAGAAGTGTGGCCTCGATATCGATCATCTTGTTTATGTACGGTTTCGCTTAAAGGAAGCAATCAAGAAGAAGGTTGCAGAACATATCGAGGCAACGAAGAAAATGGGATATCAGGATTTGTTATTTGCTGATCGTGTTAAAAAAGGAAAGGGTAAGTTTTCGGTAGGAGAAGACATCGTATTTCCGAGAGAGTATCCTGCAAACTCCGTTTGGAAAGGGAATTGGCAACCAGAAAGGCACTTTTATGAAGTTGTCGCGGATATGAACGATGAAGAAGCTGAGTGCGCGTTTATCATCGATCATCATCCCAATGTGGAATACTGGGTGAGAAACTTGGAACGGCAAGAACATCACTCCTTTTGGCTGCAAACATCAACCGATAAATTTTACCCAGACTTTGTTGTGAAACTAAAGAATGGAAAAATCGTGGCAGTAGAGTATAAACGAGACAAAGACTATTCAGCGGACGACTCGAAGGAGAAGCGGTGGATAGGAGAGTTTTGGGAAACTTCCAGTAGCGGACTCTGCTGCTTCCTAATGACCAAAGGGAAAGAGTGGGATAAAGTGAAACAAAAACTAAATTTGTAAGCCTGCCCAGATCACTCCATCAATCCATCACTCCACTACGCCACTACGCCGCTACTCCACTACTTCCTCAACTGCTCTGAAATCCAACTTAGATATGCTTCGAGGCGGGTGAGAAAATTCACATAGGCGGTGGACCATTCGGCGGGGTTGGCGGGTTGAGATTTTCCTACCATCTCTTGAAACATCTTCGAGACCGCTACGGCAATCTTCTGCTTACCTTCTTCAACGATCGCATCCACATCGGATGAGTAGAATGCTTTCAGACTGTTGATATCCAAGCGCACGCGCGCCTCCGGCGAAGTTTTCGAGAAGAACGTCTGCTCAGCCTTCTGCCCGCCCGACATTTCGTACACCAAGAGGTTCCATCGTTCCATGATCGCGCGGAATTCGTTCTCGTTCTGACACATGTCAATGGGGAGCCGCTTGGCGGCTTCTTCCGTCGAAAGGGAGTGTCGGAACAACAACGGTAAGTCCATATACTGGGTGAGCAAGTTGACATCGTCTAAGTGCCCGAGAACGCGAATCGCGGCCTGATAGATTTCACGTTCGTAGTTTCTTCCGGTAAGCGCGGGTCTCTCTCCCTTTTTAGCTCTCATTTTCATTTTGAGCGCAAGTTCAGCATCTTCTTTTTCGGGAATTCCTGTACCCTCCGCGACCTTCTGTGTCCGTTGCGTTACGTCGAGAATCAGCGCGCGCTCATCCCATTCCATTTCATCATACTTTTTCACCGCCGTATGGTAAGCCACGCTTCCCTCCGCCTGGCTCTGTAAGAGCATCAAGAGTCGCGCGAAGAGGCGATCTTTGTAGATGGCGCCGAAATGTTTCATGTCCGCAAGGACATACACATCCTCTTCGACGCATGAAAGGATGGTATTGAAGACCCGCGCAATCTTATGCTCGCCTACTTTCTTGTCGTCAATAGGGCGAATGCTGTAATCCACGCCCGCCATCACCGTATCGAAGATAATGGCCTTCTTACGCCGCCCGCGAAAACTGCTCGGCGTTCCCACTTCAATGTTCTTCAAACCATGCAAGCGGAGTTGCTGCTTTGCGTAGAGCGTCGGCCCGTGGAACGGAATGATCACACCGATGTCTGCGGCATCGCGCCCCGGCTCGAGCAGCGCGTGCTTCACAAGCTCTACCATTCGTTTCGTTTGCTGATCGTTGTAAGGAAGGATCTTCTTCTTCCCGACGTACTGTTTGCAGCGGCCCTGAAGATTTGTCGTGTCAATGAAATAGATACGCCCTTTTGCCTTAGGAGAAGCGAAAACGTTGATCTTATCGTCAAAAAGGATTGAGCCCATGAAGAGCGAGAGCTTTGGCGTCGTTGCAAAGTGGGATGAAAGGAAGATCGCCCACTGAGGATGCTGTTCCGTCCATGCAAACAACTGATGCAAGTCTTCTGTGCCTGCTACATGAAGAAAGATGTCTTGTTGGAGATACCGTTCCGCAAGCTTGGTGTTCGTGAGTGAATCGGGTCCAACCTGGAATGGATCACCAGCTACGATCATTTTTTCTTTGGTGAACGCCGAGAGAGCGGCAAGGAACGGAAGCCCTAGCGTCTCCGCATTATCCACTACCACAAGATCAAACTTTATCCCGTGCATTCGTGGATCGGAGAGTGCAGTCGTCGGGGTTGTCGCAATAAACTGCTTCGAATCAAGAAGCGCGCGTTCATCCAGCCCTACAAACTCCTCCACCGCCTGTTTCACTTTCTCAATACCACCGAGGTCGTCGATTCGTTTTACCACCTCTTTGAAATCTCGCTGCTCATCAGGCGGAATCGGTGATTGGCTTTCCTGCTTTGCCATTTCGGATAGCAACGCCGCCTGCATGGACTGATAGCGTTTCAATGTTCCTTGTTTCTCATCAAACTGTTTCTGCGCGGCAGCCAGGTCTTCTTTCGAAGATCCTTTTTTGAGACGTTCCATCATCGAAGCGTTTTGAATCCGAGTTATCGTGCTCTTAAGCTGGGTCATCTCCTGAGTAAGTTGATCCATCTGACGCTTCTTCTCTGCCGTTTTCTCGCGCATATCGTTGATCTTGTTCGCAAAATCCTCGTGAAAGATTTGATTGATGCGTGTTCGGTAGTATTTCGCGAGAAGGGTCACTCGCTCTTGGAAGATTTTCTTCTTTTCTTCTTTCTTCGCCTCAACTTCTTTCTCGAACGAGGCTTTTGCAATCGCTTCTGAACCCAACAAGAGAGGCAATCCAACGCGAGCGGCTTTCGGCACGATGTCAGTTCCAAGCTGCGCGCCAACGTCAATCGTGCGACGCACCATGGAATCAACGCCATCGTTGTCGTTGGAGATGAAGAGGACTTTCTTTCCGGCTTTGACGAAATTGGCTGCAAGCAATCCTAACAGATGCGTCTTGCCGGAGAGAATCGGTCCCCACACATACGTTATACGATTCTGAAAAATTTTCTTGATGGCTGTTTGCTGATCGGGGGGAGTGGTCGGCAGCATTTCCGGTTCAATATTGACGACATGCCGGTTCGATTCATCGGTCGGTTCAAATAAGACAGATGTAACAACCGATGATTCTGTGGAAGAGGCAAGCTGCTGAAGGATTGGTTTGAAGTGCTCCTCGTAACTCCAGCGACAATGCACTTCAGGAAGAAGAGGTCCGAGATCGTACGGAAGAACGGCAGTGAGAAACTGGTTTTCTAACGCAACAACTTTCGCCGCCATGACCAACGGTTCTTTTTGGCCAACGGTAAACGTTGCAAACTCGATGGGTCGAACGAGAACCTCTTCGGGAATTTCGAACCGGTAATAGAACCATCCCGCAAAGGAGCCGAGAAACTCACCGTGGAACAGCGTCATCTCGCGGCGAGCATTCTTCAGTTGTGTCAGCTCTCCATTGAGAGCGCCGGTCATTTCATTGAATAAAGATGCGGTCGCAGTCATTTGAATGAGTAGGACTCATGAACATTGTGGGAGGATAAAAAAGAGTGTGCCGGAGATCGCAACGTGGCAACGCGACGGGACTAAAGCTATGAGAATTGTTTTCAAAAGCAAGCTGCCGTGAGTATCGCTGGTGTGATTGGTAGGAAGGAAACCCTCCCTCGTTCGAGCAGATGTACACAACTCACCCTTGAAAGGAAAAAAGGAACAATCTGGGAAACGTCAAAGTAGGAACAAACGCGCGCTATGGTCGATCGGGAAGTTCTTCGAAAGCGTCTCCGAACAACTCGTCTGCAACGGCAGTCGAGTCGAAGAATCCATGGAACTCAGTTCCCTCCAGTGTGCGCCGACGGAAATAAATCACAAGCGCAGACACTGCGGCTCCAGTGATGAGACCAAGAAGTATCAACTTTTTCATAAAACTCCTCATAAGGTTCAATTCCAATATACAACTTTTTCTCTTGCTGCAACATAGAAACGACTTCTTCTTGAATGAGAATGACCAACAAGGAAATGGAAGGATGAGGAGTGCGGCTCACCTAATGCATTACAAATCCAGCAACCCCAAAAAGGAGAGCGGCGCCAGCGCCGGCAAGAAGGGCGTACGGGAGTTGAGTTTTCACATGGTCAATGTGGTCGCTTGCGGCGGCCATTGAGGAAACGAGGGTGGTATCAGAGATGGGGGAGGCGTGATCTCCAAAAACGCCCCCACTCAGCACAGCGGCCACACACAGTGGAAGGCTGACTTCGGTAAGAGCCGCCGTTGGGACCGCGATCGGCATCATCACAGCAAACGTTCCCCAACTGGTCCCGGTCGAAAAAGCGATAAACGCTGCTGTCAGGAAGATAACCGGTGCCACCATTAAAGGATGAAGCCCTTGTTGGGCAATAGAAGCAACGAATGGACCCGTACCGAGCGCCTTTGTAGTGTCACCGATAGCAAAAGCAAAGTTCATGAGGATACCGAGCGGGATGAGTCCCCCCATTCCCTTCAATGTCAATTCCACCACTTCCCCCACATCCAAAATCTTCTGACCCACATAAAGCACTCCAGCGCACAGAATGGCAGCAAGAACAGACCAGAGGACTGAAGTCGAGCCTGAACCGGCACTCATCACGCCGTTCCCCGTGATGAGCAGGCTAATGGGCATCATCACGATCATTGTTCCAATCGGAAGGAGCATATTGATGGCGCGAGGTGGCGTTCCCGGTTTTATCTCTATTGAGGTAACTTCGGTTGAGACAACCGGCACGGAACCGTCGGCAATTGTTTTTCCCGTGTCATAAGACCGTTGCTCGGCACGTTTCATCGGGCCAATGTCCTTAAACGTAAATGCGATATACGTAACGACGGCAACCGCGAGCAATGAATAGAAATTGAGTGGGATAGTTTCCAAAAAGACGGTTAGAGAATTCTGCACCCCTTCGCGATCGAGCAAACCGAGAACATATGCGCCCCACGCGTTGAGGGGAATGAGAATGCAAACCGGCGCCGACGTTGAATCGCAGATAAAAGCAAGCTTCTCACGCGAGATGCGAAACCGCTCAAAAATTGGTCGGCACACCGCGCCTGTCACGAGACAAGTAATGCTGGATTCGATGAAGATGGACATTCCGATTGCCCACGCAAGCACGGCTGCGCCTCGGCGCGATTTCACGAGGTTCTTTTTCTGTATCCAATCCACAAATCCTTGCACACCGCCGCTCCGCTGAGTGAGAGTGATCAGAGCGCCGATGAGAGATGAAAAAATAATGACACGTGTGTTGCCTGCATCCTTAAACACATCAACGCATGCTTGGATTGCTCCTGCAAGCCCGCTTAGCATATCGCCGCCAGAGAGAATCACCCATCCCGACCAAATGCCGAGGAACAGTGATACAAACACCTGGCGTGTCCAGATGGCAAGAATGATGGCAAGAACAGGAGGAAGAATCGAGAGCCAGCCGTAGGTCATTTGTTGATTGTTGATTGATTCATTGAATCATTGCAAAGAATGCGGAGAGTATAGAGGAAATTGGCAAGAGTTGCAAAAGAAAAGATCAAGACACAGGATTGCCATGATTGTTTTTGGTCGGGATAATCCTATAATCAAGAGAATCGTGGTTCAGACTTTTTCCCAGCAACCAAATCTGTTGCCTGAACCGGGAATGCCGGACAATCCTACTGCGTCAACTGAAACCGGATTGAAATGGACACTCGCACTTTCATCGGCTTGCCCCGCTGGCGACCCGGAATGAATTTCGCCTTCATCACCGCGGCAATGGCTGCCTCGTCGCATCCCGCGCCGATTCCGCGTTGCACCTCGGCTTTCACCACTTCCCATTTTTCGTTGATGAACGCGAGCACAGGCATTCGGATCAAGAACCCAAAATCCGCACGTTACTTGAGGTACAACATCTTTTGAGTCTTCGTGTAGCCGCCTGCTTCAAACCGCAAGAAGTAGACACCTGTGACTAATCGTTGTGGCTCCCATGTTATCACATAGGATCCGGCCTCGAAGTCACGGTCAATGAACGAATCCACATTTCTCCCGGTGATATCAAAAACGGTCATGCTTACGCGTACCCGCTCTTGAACAGAAAACGAGATTGCCGTGAAAGCGTTGAATGGGTTTGGAAAATTCTGATCCAGCCGGAATCCGGCGGCTGGAGCATCTGGTGGCACTGCGAACGGCGAGAGAAGAGATGTCTCATGGACACCGTTTCCATGTGTGACGACTCGAAGTTTCCGGTTTGTGGGAGAAACACTCAGATCTGAAACCATCACGGCATCGGGAAGTCCATCAGGAAGTGAGTGCCAGGTGGTTCCCCTATTGGTCGTAAGATAAACACCAAGGTCGTTTCCAACATAAACGTGGTTCGGGAAAAGGGGATCTATTACGATGGCGGACGTCGGCACATCCGGCAACTTTGATCCAATATCGATCCAACTTTTCCCCATGGTCGTGGTTTTGTAGAGATGTGAAGTGCCAAATCCTCCGATGGCAACGTAGGCAATTGCCGCATCATGAGGATCAACGGCCACTTCCATGAGATATCGATCGGGAAGGTCCCGTGTGACATTCGTCCACGATGTGCCACCGTCCGAAGAAACAAACAGTCCAGCCCTTCCCAGTTCCGGAGCTGTGGCGGCATAGATAGTTTCAGGGCTCGTGTGAGAAACTGAGAGAGAGAGGACTGGGTTCTGATCGAGAAACTGGCCGTTGTTCAAGATTTGCCAATCTGCCCCGCGATTCGTTGAGCGGTACACCTTATCTCGGGCCGCATAGAGAAGATCGGGCACACTAGGGTGGGACAAGAATGGAGCGACAAAGGCTGTCCTCGTTGAAGTGGGAGGCGTGATGTTCGTCCAAGTCGTCCCACGATCTAATGATCTTCGTAGGGTCAGATACTGGTGAGAACCGTACATGATCTGAGGGTTGTCTGGAGCAATCCCCGCCATGGCGCCATCCCCACCGAGAACCCTGATCCACTCCAGAACTCCATCATAAATCGCCGTCGAATTGTCTTGCATCCCACCGATGGCTAGTAACGAATCGGTGGCGGAACTCGCATACCCGCCATAGAACTGTGTTGTCTGCAATCCTCCATTCAACCCTTTGAACGTCTCACCACCATCCATAGAGCGAAAGACCCCTCCATCAGTCGCAAAATAGATGATGTTCGGGTTAGAGGGGTGATAGGCGATAGCGTGGTGATCCGCATGGGCATAGTCTGGTGGGCCTTCGGGTCCACCGGCCGGTATTCTTCCAAATGTCCATTTATTCCAATATGATTTCCGCTGGAGATTTTTCCCGCCAGTTGTAGATTTCCAGATATCGATTCCCCCACAGATCACCTTACTCGAATCGGTCGGATCAACTCCTACATAATGAGAGTACCATCCTTGAAAGGTAGCATAGTCGAGCAGTGAGAGGATCTGCCACGTGGAACCGTGATCCGTCGTCCTGTACAGCCATGTGCCTGCTCCGCTGAAGGACCCATTTCCAATGCTGGCGTAAACAACATTAGGAGAGGCTTGATACATTGCAAAGCTCGCCTTTCCACCGAAGGATGCAGGCAACGCGCTTGTCATGCGTTCCCAATTCGTTCCTCCGTTTGTGGAGCGATAAAGTCCGTTTCCTGAACTCCCAAGACCACCGCAGGCAATGTAGACGTAGTTTGTGTCCTGGGGATTGATCACAACATCCGTCGCCATGACCACCGAATGCATCAGGTCCCACGATCTTCCGTTGTCAATTGACCGATATGTTCCTTCTGTCGTGGCAGCCCAGATCGTGTTGGGATTTCTCGGATTAATGCGAACCGCCTGAACGCCTCGGCGCTGTTGGTACGACCAGTCGAGGCTTTTCGTCCATGTCTGTCCCGCATCAGTAGTCTTCAAGATACCGATCCCGTAGCTCCCCCGTGTTGTTCGAATATGCACACTCGGTTGAGCACCCTGATGGCCGTACACTTCTCCGGTACCGATGTAGATGATGCTCGTGTCGATCGGATGGATCGCGATCGATTTAACACTAAGAACCGGAAAACCGGTTTCGATTTGATACCATGCCTGTGTGCCAACGCCACCGGTGTGGCTTCTCCAGAGACCGCCACTTGCCGATCCGGCGTAGATTGTGTTTGGATTGCTCGGATTGATTGCAATGGCCAGGGTCCGGCCTCCGATATTGTGCGGTCCGATTGACTGCCATCGCGGTTGTGCCACTCCTTTGAGTAACGCAGTGGAGAGCGGGGGAAGGTAGGAGAGTGCGTATTCAAAGCCTCGCGAATACGCAGCCTCTGGAATGCTACGATAGGGATATGCTCTGGCAGTATGCCAGAAATCAAGAGCCTCCATTGCGCCGGAGGTTCGTTTATGCGCCTGCTGGCGTTGAGAACTGAGAAGACGAGATTTGCGCTCCCCATCGGTTACCCCAATCGTGAATCCGACGATGAAGGCAAGTATTCCAACGAGAAAGAGTAATGGGGATTTCACGGTGTGTTCAGTTTCTTGTATGCTTTGCGTGGATCAGGATGAGATGCAAAGTTATCATTGGAGTGTACCAAACGGATTGACTAACAACAACCAAAATCTCCGGTTTTTTCAAACGCGAGGGCTTAATACTATTTGGTCACGGATTGTTCGTTCGCCCCATTTGCAGCTTTCTTGCCTCCCCAAATCGGGATTCCTCTGCCGTGGTCGAAGTCATGTCGGGTGTTCCTACTACTCAATCCACGAACTGCATTTTTGGCTTTTAACTTTGAACTTTACCGTGTTCCTACTACTCAATCCACGAACTGCGCCCGGTTTTGAAGTTCGGCTTCATAACAGAGAGTGGATACGGCTTGGCAACAGCCTGAATCCACGACTGATTAAGAAATACGTTTTGATTCCAGCCGGAAACAGTTGAATCAGAAACCATCCATGTGCTGTCAGAAAGAATCGTGAGTGTCGAACCATTGATGGTGATCTCCCCGTAGAGATTGAATCCCGCCGAGCTACTCCGATTGTAGTTTCGTGCTTCAACCGCGATGAGATTCATGCCTTGCCGTAGGAACGGAGTGATTTTCCAAACTTGCACGCGTTTGTTTTCAACGATCAAAGAAAGCGAGCGACGTGCAGAGACTTCTCCAATCTCCGTCCCGTTGACCCAGACCTTCGCGTGTGTACCTGCGATGACCTGAATAACCCCGCCGCCCGGTTGCGCCGCGAAGCTTAGTTCCTTTCTGAACAATGCGTGTGGAACTTGCATTGCTGCCGTATCGGCTGAGAAGGGGTTTGCTCGCGGGTGGTAGATCCATTGACTCGCAATCGTTGGCGCGCTCCACAGAATGCCTCGATCAAGTTCTTCTTTTTTTTCTCGCCAGTACGACGCCTGCCGTTCGTATCGCGCCGTAAGAAGTTCCAATCCTTCTGGCCGATTCGTGCGTAACCAAAGCATCTTGAATCTCTCCTTTAGAGAATCGAGACGTTGCGCGATTGATCCACAGAGTGCGGAAGCCACTCTTGCAATTGAGTCTTTTTTTTCGGCTGCGGAATCTTGAATCATCAGTTTGATCTCTTCTGCGTGTTTGACCTTCTGTGCGAACCAGAGATTTAACTCGGCGATGAATTGCAGATACTCGACATGATCTCTATTCTCGGTTGCTTCGTTTGACAAGTCGGAAAGTAGTTCGCGCACCACCGGCATGGTGGATTCAATACTTTGCACGCGGATGAAGATGTTTGGAATTGTGGAGCGGGGCGGTAGCATCGGATGTCGCCACAATTCTTGCCAATTGAAAAGATTCATCGGCTCAGAGAGAAGAGCATACACGAGTTCCCCTTTTCTGGCCGCCTCTTCATTACCGAAGAAATTCAAAAAGAACCGTTTGTTGAATCCAACAACATCCGCCCTTGTTGGTTGCCATGCACATTCGGCTGTCCACGCATAGCCGTAGTAGTTCAACTCACGAAGCGCTTCACCGCCGAAGTCATTCCAGTTGGAAGTAAGCAGCCCTATCGATCCAGCACGGGAACCCCGCTCGGCAAAGTTTCGGATATTCACGAAGGAGTGGAGGTAGTTGGGGAAGGGACCGGTATAATTTCGAATGGCAGGGGAGACGACAAACGGAATGTTGAATTCCTGAAAAAGTCTTGGACTGGGGAAATCGAGCTGCGCGTCATATTGCCAGTCAACCACGACGACATCTTTCGGGAATTGTCGTAGAATGTCCGGATTCTCCAGGAGCATGTCTCCATACATCATCGGTTTCTTCTTATACTTTTTGACGAGGGCAAACACACGTTTATAATGATTCAAGTACAACGAACGGAGATTGCTCTGCTCTACGAGCTTTTTGCTTCCTCCAAGCCCGACATCGGCAGTTTCATCGGCTCCAATATGAAAGAACGGCGAGCTGAATGCTTGAGCGACTTCTCCGATCATTTCGTCAAGAAGTTTGTAAATCCTCTCATCGGCGAGATTGAGTGTGTGCGCGCCGGGGAATTCGGCATACTGGGCGTACTCCGGCATGGCGAGAATATTTTCCCAATGGCCAAGCGTCTGGAAGATGGGAATGAGCTCCACATGATGCTGGCGGGCATACCTGTCAAGTTCTTTTACTTCACGCGGTGTTAACGCTCCCCGATTTGTTCCAATGCGCGGGTGCTTCGTGAAAACAAACATGTCTTCGATATACAGGCAATACGTGTTTAACTTATGGCGAGCGAGAAAACGGATGATCTTTTTGAAGTTCTCGAGCGTTGAGATTTGACCTCGACTGATGTCGTCGGTTATGCCGCGCATTTTCTGAAGCGGCCAATCGTGGATCGAAGCGCCCCGGACGAAAATTGTTTTCTTCACTCTCTCGATCATCTGGATCAGCGACATCACTCCGTAGAATCTTCCCCGCGCCGTTTCACCGAGAATCACAATGGCGCTGCTATCGACATCAAGAAAGTATCCTTCCTCACGCATGGATTGTGAGAACTTTGCGTTGCGACTCCGAAGAAGCTCACCGCCCATCTCACTACCGGGCGAACCGACAAAGATGAAATTGTTGGAAAGCCTTCGCATTGATTGCTCACGAACAACTCGAAGAGAAATATCTCTGTGGGTCTTCAGTTCTGCATTGATCTGGCCGCTAGAGAATTCATCCTCGGAAGAGGTTCCGCTTCCAAGAATGATCCGAGTCTGTGCCGTAATCTTGAATTGTGAGCTTCTCGCCTCCAAGCGCTGCGGGGTAGGGATGATATGATTTCTTGGAGCTTTGGGATCAGCAAAAGTAAGCGGAGAAAGAAGAAACCCGGCAACG
>JANONN010000331.1:0-4925 GCA_031420835.1 Ignavibacteriales bacterium
GGAAATTCGATTCACCGACGACTCTTCAATTTGTCTTCAAAGCGCAAGCAGACACGCTTCGCGGCTTCAGCTTGACAAAACCGGGACCGTTCAGTTGGAGTGCGGGGAGCGTCTCCGTCTCTCCGTTGAGCATTACGATCACCTCGTCAGTTGACACCTTGTTGTTTACCAACGTCGCACTCGGTGGTTCCGATAGCATGGTCGTTTCGATCTCCAACGTAACCGCAACAGACACGACCAACGAGTTCACGTTCAATATCAAGTCGAGCACAAATGGCACAACGTATCTGCCGATGCAAGCTCAACCAAAGACTCTTGTCTATGGAACACCGCGACCGATGAGTCAGGTAAAGCAAAAGAATCAAAGTGGAGTCCACGCGCTTCTCGGTAAGTGGGCTGTAGTGCGTGGAGTGGTGACGGTTGCGAATGAGTTTGCATCTGCGCCGACCTTTGGTGGTCCTTCATATATGCAAGATTCCACTGCAGCGATTGCGGTGTTTGATTCTGCCGTGACGAACAATGTCGAGCATGGAGATGAAGTTGTACTGCTTGGTCTTGTTGCTCCGTTCAATGAATTGTTTGAATTCGTTCCATGCATCCTCCTCGAAAAACTGAGCGAAGCAAATCCTGTGGACATGTTGGTATTAACGGTAAGTCAGATTGTTGGTCAGGGAGTCTCCGAGCCATACGAGGCAAGGCTTGTGCGGATCAACAATGTGACCGTCAATACTTCCACCTGGACGGTAAGCGGGAGTGGAACGAACTACAATCTCACCGATGCCACAGGAACGGTGCAAACTCGTATCAGTCCGCGTGTGAACTTTGTCGGTTTCCCAGCTCCATCCGGTCAATTCGATATTGTTGGAGTGCTCGGTCAGTTTGGCGCCAACTACCAACTCCTTCCCCGCTTTCTCGATGACATCATTGTTCAAGGCGCGGGACCACGCATTGTGTCGCTTATTCCCTACGAAAAAAATATCACACCCACCAGCATCACATTTCGCTGGACGACCGATGCGCCCGGGTCATCGATCGTGAATTATGGACTGACGCAATCCTACGGATCGCAGGTCGTTGATACGAACAAGGTCACTCAGCATGAGGTTGCGGTTTCCGGGCTGAATTCTGCCACCATATATCACGTGCAAATCGGGTCCGGCAATATCAACGGGACAACAATGACGCAAAACTATATCGTCAGCACAGCATCGCAGACCTCAACCGGGCAGATGAATGTGTACTTCAACAAGAGTATCAATGCGACCGTCGCGTTGGCCGAAACGGCGATGAGCAACGTGAACTTCGTGACGAAGCTCGTGCAGCGCATTGATGCGGCGCAGTCATCCATTGATGTGAGTATGTATAACATGAGTGGCACGCCCGGGCCCGGGAGTGATGTGGCAAACGCGCTTGTGCGTGCGAAGGGTCGTGCAGTCAAGGTGCGTGTCATCGGCGAGAAAGACACTCAAGGAAACGCACCCTGGACCGCGATGAAGAACGCCGGCATTCCCGTGATTGACGATGGATACGATGCAACGAATGCCGGCGCCGGACTGATGCACAACAAGTTTATCGTCATTGATTACCGCGACACGACGGACACGAATGACTGGGTCTGGACAGGGTCATGGAATATCACAGAATCGGGAACGAACAGTGACATGCAGAACGTGATAGAAATTCAAGACAAGGCGCTCGCCGGGGCGTTCACGCTCGAATTTCAAGAGATGTGGGGGAGCAACACAGACACACCGTCTGCGGCTAATTCTCGTTTCGGCGCGCGCAAGCTTGACAATACACCACACGTTTTCAACATCAATGGTGTTCCTGTTGAGGCTTACTTCAGTCCGTCAGATAGAACAACCAGCCAGATCATCAAGACCATTAACAAATCGCTTAGTTCGGTCAATGTTGCAATGTTGACCCTCACACGAAGCGACATCGCTGTGGCACTCAGGGCGAAAAGAGATGCAGGGGTGAAAGTGCGCGGCATTCTGGATAATGGCACGGATAACGGATCGCAATACTCTTTTTTTGTCAGCAATGGAATGGATTTCTTGCTTGATCCCAGCAGCGCTTATCTTCACCATAAGTACGCTATTGTTGATGCCGACAAGAAAACGTTTGCCAACTATGTCATCACCGGCTCGCACAACTGGTCAAGCTCAGCGGAGAACTCCAACAACGAGAACACGTTGATCATACGAAGCAACAGGATCGCTAATCTGTATCTGCAAGAATTCAAGGCGAGATATATCCAATCGGGGGGACTAGATAATATCATTGTCAGCGTCGAAAAAACCGATGCCGTCGCTCCCACTGCGTTTGGTATTTCTCAGAACTACCCAAACCCGTTTAATCCAACAACGAAATTCGAAATGCGGATCGCGGATTTCGCATTTGTGAGTCTGAAAATATATGACGTGCTCGGACGTGAAGTTGCTATCCTTGTCAACGAGCAGAAAGCTCCCGGCGTGTATAGCGTGTCGTGGAACGCATCGAACCTTTCGAGCGGCGTGTATTACTACCGGATGACAGCTGGATCATACGTGGAGACGAAGAAACTTGTTCTGATCCGGTAACGTTTTCAGATGAAGCAGATGGCTTTTGTTGCAGCATTGTGGAGGCGAGAAGTTCAAATAGAAACATTCAACCGTCCATATTCATCGGAGGTTACCATGACTCAACAAACCATAAGAACCAGCATGATCCTTTTCATTCTCTTCTTGTCAACGGCAAATCTCGTAGGTCAGTGGACGCAGATTCCGGGACTCGAAGACCTGCCAATTACTGTTTTGTTTAAGCATGACGGCATCCTATACGCAGGTGGTCATCGCAATACGATTCTTCGATCGACGGACAACGGTGCAACGTGGGGAAATATCGCCGGTATTATCCAGGCCGAGACAACCTTGGCATTCACCCACGATGGCACCTATCTTTTTGTTGGGACTTCACGTGGGACACATCGCTCCATCAATCGCGGCGATCAGTGGGAACGCCTTTCAGCAATGCCCATCGGCGCAATTTATGTCGAGCATTTTCTTGTCTTGGGGCGTGCCATCTTGGCGGGCTCATACGGAGGCGTTTACCGCTCAACGGATTCGGGACAATCATGGACCGAATCAAGCAATGGTATGGGTTCGCCTCCTCTGTACATCCGGAGGCTCATCTTCGATGGAAACCGAGTGTTTGCCCTGAGGGACCTTCAAGCTGGGGCATATGTGTCAACAGACAGTGGGCGTACCTGGTCTCCCGTAGGACTCACAGGGGTGTGGATAAATGACGTAGCCACAATTGATACAAATGTGTTTGTTGGGACCAATCAAGGCGTGTTTCTGTATCGTTCCGGAACGAACTGGATTGCGCGCAACAATGGCCTTCCTGCATCACCGTATGTTTGGTCGCTCCGCACGGTTGACTCGGTTCTTTTTGCAGGCCTCTCGAGCGGCGTGTATCGCTCAACCGATCTCGGAGAAACATGGTCGTCAACCGATGACGGGGGCACGTTGAATCGCGCGGTGGTCGCGATAGAAGCAACCGATAGCGAATTGATAGCGGGAACATTCGGTGGTCTCTGGCGACGTTCTCTCTCCGGCTTGATATCATCGGTATCAGAAGAAAGCCCACGGCCGATTGAGTTTGGGCTGTCTCAGAACTACCCGAACCCCTTTAACCCAACAACGAAATTTGAAATGCGGATCGCGGATTTCGGAATTGTGTCGCTGAAGGTCTATAACGTACTCGGTCAGGAAGTCGCAACGCTGGTGAATGAGCAGAAAGCTCCCGGCGTGTATAGCGTGTCGTGGAATGCATCGAACCTTTCGAGCGGCGTGTATTACTACCGGATGACGATTGGATCGTTTGTGGAGACGAAGAAGATGATGTTGGTGAGATAACGGTTTCCGGTTCCCTGTTGCCAGTTTCCGGTTTGCCGGTTTTCTGTTTTCAGTTGTCGGTTCCAGATTTCACTCGTTTCTCGCTGCATGTTCCTGGTTCGGTCAGCGATCATTGCTCATTGCTCATTTCTCATTGTTCATTACTCATTGCCCATTCCTCCACCTCCGCCAAAGGCGGATGCGCCTCAGGCGCAAATCCATAAATCCAATCATCCTGTTTCTGCTTTCACGGACCGCTCTGGTTCATCAATCTGGTTGCTTTTCGCAGCCTGTTTCCTTACTTTTCTGCAAAAATTTCCACATCCCATTGGGTCCTTCGTAATAACGGGATGCTAACGCAGGACGGGTGAATGCATCGCTTCACACTGGATGAGATTCGGTACAAGTTCGCCAATGCGACAGACTTCAACGAAATCTTCGATGCGTTTGAAGATTGCCTGAAACAGAGAATCCAGGACGTAGAGTTGTATCGCCTGTTGTTTTGGAATCACTCGCTAGGCCCTGATGAACTCTGTCTCTTCGGTGAAAAGCTCGCAAAAGAGTTTCCCTCCATCGCCTACGACATCTATATGTGGTTGGCGAGTGTGTTCGAAGTGACCTATTCGTCGTACGACAATTTCGAGCTTGCCATCACCTACTATCGTAAGGCTGCGGAAGTCAGGCCGACCGAGCCTGATCCGTATCTCGATGCGTGCGATTGCTACGATCCCGACCTTAACATCCCCCCCGCCGATTCGCTGATTGAATTCTGCAAAACAGGACTCAACCACGTCACCAACCGAAAGAGCCTGTTGGAGCGCCTTGCCCGCCTTTACGAGGCAATCGGAGACGCCGAACAGAGCGAATTTTACCGCAGATTGGCAGATGAGTCAGGTCAATCCGAAGCGTAAGAGATTCCCGAACCATCATTGATCATGCATTCTCCAACATTACATCTTCGAGGGTATCTCTTTATCTTTGTTGCAGTCGCGTTCTGGGGTGGTTCTGCTTCTCTCGCAAAGTATCTTTTCGCCACGCGATTCGATG
>JANONN010000332.1:0-1990 GCA_031420835.1 Ignavibacteriales bacterium
CTCTTAGGGGGACTACCCGCCCGAACGCAACAGGCGGGCGGGCAGGGGGTCTTCACTAAGATGGCCACACTTCTTTTGGTGAAGACGCTGAGTGGTTACGTTTATTGATCATTGTCCATTTCTCATTATGACAACATCTGCCGGAATGCCTGCCTTCAGCGTTTGGTCAGGGTTCTTGACATTGATCTTCACGGCAAAAACAAGTTTCGTCCGTTCATCCTTTGTTTGGATATTCTTGGGCGTGAACTCCGCCGTTGATGCAATAAACACAACCGTGCCAGCAAAGGAGCGGTCGGTGAACGCATCCACTTTCACTGATGCTTCGCTACCGAGTTTGATCTTTGGAAGTTCGGCTTCAGGTACGTAGATAGTCACACTCATCTCTTGCAAATCGGCAATGCGAACAATGGCCATGCCGGGTGCAACGAGCTCTCCTTGCTCAACAAACCGTTTCGTGACGGTTCCGCCGATGGGAGCAACAATAGTGCAATCGGCAACCTTCTTCCGTAACGATGCAAGTTGAGCAGCCGCTTGATCCCGCCGGGCGCGGGCTATCTGGATTTCTTCTGATCTCGATCCACGCCTCATCTTCTCAAGATTCTGCTGAGCGAGAGTGTATCTTGTCCGAGTGTCTTCGAGCTGTTTCTGCGAGATGCTCTTGGATGCGAACAGTTCTTCCATTCTTTTCAGGTCACTTTCTGCACTTCTGTAATTCGCTTCCGCCTGAATGATGTCCTCCTCCCTCGCTCCTTTGACGGCGAGACGAAGCTGCGCCTCCGCCATTTCAAATCCCGCTTCCGCTTGTCGCAATTGATAGACCCAATCCGTTGCATCGAGTTGAACGAGCGTATCACCTGGATGAACAAGCATTCCTTCCTTTATGATGACACGAGCTACTGGTCCACCAACGAGTGAACTGATCGTCACTTCGGTTGCTTCGAGCGTGCCCGTCGCCGAGATTGGGCCGACGTTGTTGTCGCCGCAACCGGCGAGGAGAAATCCGACGAAGGCGCAGACCAAACTGAAAGAGAGCAATTTCATGGAAGCCTCGAATTAGAGATGTTGAGAATATGTTGGTTCGAAGAAATGGTATTTGTCACGTGCGTCATTTGCGATGACACCTTCGAACAGAATTTTGAATATGCCCTTAAATGCCATTTCCGGAGAGAAGGCGTGTTGCGACAGTGTTTGTGGATTCATGATACCGTGCATGGAGTGAATAAAGACGAGCATGAAGAGTTGATGATCAAGATCGCTTCGGAAGACTCCTTCCTTCTTCGCCTGGACAAACATTGTTTCGAGCTTTACGAAGAGCCGGTCCTTACGGAAGGTCTCGATTTCTTTCCAGAGATTCGGGGCATAGCGTTGCATGTCGCGTTGAAACTGAACGCCAATGCGACTCGCGAATCCGCCGACGAGGGCGAGGAACTCCGTCATCTTCTGCTCGAACGGTTTGTCGGACGAAACGATCGCTTCGACGCGCCGCTCCATGAACCCCATCATAAAGTGGACGACCGACTTCAGAAGCTCATCCTTGCTGGGAAAAAACTTATAGACGGTCTTCTTACTTATGCCGAGGTCTTCGGCAATTTCATCGACTGTGACTTTTGTGATCCCGTCGCGGAAGAATTTCTCGCGCGCGGTTTCGATGATCCGTTCTTTTTCCTTTAGATCAGCCATATCCTGGTCTTTCCCTATGAAAACTATTATCGTATTGAGAGTTTCCGAGTGGTCAAGAAAAAATCCGACCTGCCCGACATCTGTTAGGCGGTGGCTCGGATGGATTCTGATTTGTACTACCTCCACTTGTTTCTTCCCAATCAAGCTAACAAAATATTGAGAAGAGTGTCAAGCCATAAATTATCCGGGGATTGATTGGAGGCTCCCAGATGTCGGAACATGCGAGAGAATTGGCCCTTTCAAAGGTTGGCGATATTTGGATTTTGGCATTTCGTCATATGTTCGACCTTGAAGTGAGCGGCCCGCGGCC
>JANONN010000333.1:0-36460 GCA_031420835.1 Ignavibacteriales bacterium
TCGACGAAACGTTTGAGGCGAAGGCGATTCTTGTCGGGAGCGGAACGATTACGATGAAGCGGAAGCCGAACATTCGGAAGACATTCACGCTAACGGCCGCAAACTGGACCAATGGCAAATACAATCCTGCAACCGGCATCCTTCGGATGGATCCCGGCGATACTCTTCGGCTCGTGTATTCATGGAATTTCATTGATGACAACGGAACGGATGTACGTGCCAGCGAGTTCTACTATGTTCCTGATGCATCGTGTCCAGGTCGCATGATATCTGCCCGCGAGAAGTTTATCTTCGAGGCCAAAATGAAAATCTTTGATCGCATTCCAGATGTAGTCGCGGAGCCATATGAGTTCTTCTTGTGCCATGTAAATATATGGGTTGAGCAGCGATTTTGTCAGCCAATCCTAGAGGATCGTCCTGAAACATATTGCCCAAACATTGTCCCTTTCTCATCTTCAGTCGAAGGTCAATCAGTTGAATGATCCACACGTTGTGTATCCCGATCTCCAAAATGTTTGACATAAGCGCCCCCGAATATCCGTTCGCTCATTACTGTGCATCCGAGGCACTCCGATGAAGTGGCGTTTTTTTGTTCGAATGCTTACTGTGCTGGTTTTTCTCGCCGTTGTGGACAATACGCGCGCAAATGGTATCTACGGTATCCTCGAAGGGCGTATCGTTGATAAACGTACGAAAGAGCCGCTGGTCGGCGTGAACGTCGTACTGAGGGAAACCACGCTTGGAGCAGCCACAGATGCTGAAGGATATTATCATATCACGACCGTACGAGCGGGGATCTATGACGTGACTTACAGCATCATCGGGTACAAGCGTTTCGTCGTTCGCAACGTGACAGTTTTGCCTGACCTGCGAACGCGGATGGATCTTGAGATGGAAGAAACGAGCATCGAATTGGAAACGATTGAAGTTCGAGCAGAACGGCCGTTGATTCAGAAAGATCAGGCGGCGACTGCCTTCACGATTGGTGAGATCAAGTTAGACAAATTGCCTGTCTCCAAGTTTCAGGATGTCCTTTCCCTGCAGCCCGGAACGACGCTCGAAGGGAACGTGCGCGGCGGAAAAGTGAACGAAGTGACGTTTCTCGTAGATGGTTTGGCGGTGCAAGATGTCATCGGTGGTGGTTTAGGGGCCTCACTTCCACGCAGCTCGATTTCTGGCATTACGATTCACACCGGTGGTTTCGAAGCAGAGTATGGGAACGCGCTCTCGGGCGTTGTCAATGTCATTACGAAAACGGGGGGAAATGATCACTCTGTCAAGATTCGTTACGAGCGCGATCAATGGGCGCCGACCAAGTTGACCAAACAAACCGATCGGCTCTCCGAAACAGAGCTGACGGCTGGTGGTCCGTTGATAGAAGGGAAGATGTTCTACTTTACTGCCAACACTGTAACGTTATCTGATACGCGATGGTGGCAGGACTTTGACCGCTTCTTCTCCACCATCATTTCCAAAGATTACTCTGGATTTGGCAAAGTCGAGTATCAGTTCAGCCCAACGATGAAGATCGGGATTCAGGGCATTTACTCATTGCGACAATGGCGGGATTACGAATTCAGCTGGAGGTTCAACCTCAATGGATTGCCTCCCCGCAAACGAGATGCGTATCGAGTGGCGGCGGTTTTTTCCCACACGATTTCAAACGACTCATACTACACGATCAATGCAAGTCGCTTCTTTCTCTCATCGAGGATTGGGGAAGGATCGAAGAACGCCATCCAGCCGCAGCCGTATGAATATGACTTCTTCCTTCGCTACATCGTCGGTGGGAAGCGCAGTTGGTGGGCACAGGCAGACCAGACCATCTATACGCTCAAAGCTGATGCAACGACGTATATCGATCGCTCGCATCTGTTGAAGATTGGATTTGAATTGAATCAATACGATATCAGTTCTGATCTCATCAAGTACGAGCCGCAGACAACATACTTTGGCAAGCCAATTCTTGATGCACCGTTGCTGAACTACAGCAATCGCTACAATTATCAGCCACGATCAGGCGGAGTGTACGTTCAAGACAAGATCGAAGTCATTCGCGATGGCTCCAACGTTAGCTTCGGTATTCGGTGGGATTTTCTCGATCCAACTGTCGAACGTCCGATTGTAGAATACATTCCCGTCAAACCGAACGAGTTCCGGCAAGAGATCGTTGGGAAGGCGAAAGCGAAGTTCAAGCATCAACTCAGCCCACGCATGGCGATTGCACTGCCAGTGGGGACATCGAGCTTTTTCTTCATAAACTTCGGTCACTATTTTCAGTTCCCTTTGTTTGACTATCTGTATTCGGGGATCAACCCTGTGCAATTGCGAGAAGGAACACGGAATGTCCTTGCCGGAAATCCAGACCTTGAGCCGGAACGAACAATTGCGTGGGAAGGTGGTTTCAAGCACGGAATTGGAATTAATCTCGTTGGTTCTATTACGTACTTCAAAAAGGCGTTCCAGAATCAAATAGATTCCAAAACGCTTATTCCATTTGACAGCAAATCGGCAGGAGACTACGGATTTGCCTCGTACGTCAATAATGCAGAGGCGAATGTATCCGGCGTTGAGGTTGTTGTGAGCAGAGAGAGGGATGAACGCTTGTCAGGTAGTATCTCCTACACATTCATGACAACCGAGGGGATCAGTGAATATGTTGATCAACGAATCAATCTTGCACAGTGGGGTTTTCCCCTGGCTGTGAAACCGTACCCGTTGAGCTGGGATCAGCGACATACGATAAAAGCTGACGGGGAATTCAGACTTATTGGTGATATTCAGGCGAACGTGGTGGTGCTGTATAACTCGGCACGTCCGTATACGTTCTTCCCCACGCGGGACGGTTTTCAACCGATCGATTCTACCAAGGCATTTGTCCCGAATAACAGAAGGATGAAAGATGTTCTATTCTTGAACGTGAAAATCTCCCGTCGTTTTGAAATCGGCGAAACGAATCCTTACGTCGTCATCCTTTTTGCCGATGCAAGAAATGTGTTCAACAAGCGCAATATCCGGTGGATTGATTCAAGCGGACGGGTTGGCGGCGAGTTGGGTGATCCGAGCGCTTATTATGATCCTCGTCGTGTTCGCGCCGGCATTCGCGTTGAACTATGACGACTGTTACTCATTATCTAAGGATGCAATCAAACTACTTCACACGTCAGGTAGAACTTATTTACCCAATGCTTCGTATGATGAAATGATGCAATGCCGCTGTTCCGTGGGCGGTGCAATAATTAAGCTTGATTTTCAGCCTATTTCCCTTAATTTGCTCGACATAGTCTCATGTCGAGAATCGGATATCTTGTTGACAATGCGGTATAATGTGAAGCGAAAACGAGTTCGCAACGATGTTTAGGCTACATTTAGACAGAGTTGTGCATGTGGTTGGTGATAATGGTCATCACGTGAACGTGAAAAATCAATTAATTTTGATTTAAGGTAACAATAAGCATTATTACGCGACAACGAATTTGGAATTACAATCTGTGTGGGTTGGGTTTTGGGAAGCTCTACTAAAGTTCGGTTCTCCTTCCGCCTTGGAAATTCCAGCTTGAAAAGGAATGGAAAACCAGAATAGATCATTCATTCGAGAAGGTGCCAAAGACTAAGGCTCAATAGTCCCGGCTTGAGGAATCATACTATGAAAAGAAAGTTTTCGTTGTGGACGGTCGCACTTCTTGTTCTTGTAGGCGTCTTTGCGGGAATGGAAATCAACCAACTGATCTCCGGTGACAACATCTATGAGCAGCTCAATAAGTTCAAAGATGTCTTGAGCTTCACGGAGAAATACTATGTTGAAGAGGTTGACCTTCAGAAGTTGACGGAGACGGCCATTACTTCGATGCTTGAGAAACTGGATCCACATTCGATTTACATCCCGCCACGCGCGTTCGAGAACGTGAGCGAACAATTCCGTGGGAAGTTTGAAGGGATCGGGATCTCATTCCGTGTTTTGAGCGATACTATTGTGGTTGTGGAGGTGATCGGTGGCGGGCCATCGGCAACGATTGGCATTCTTTCCAACGACAAGATCGTCAAGATTGACGGTAACTCTTCGATTGGGATAACTCAGGAAGATGTTGTTAAGAAGCTTCGTGGTCCAAAAGGAACCCGTGTCATAGTGAACATCTTGCGGGCTTGGGAAAAGGATCCATTGGTTTTCGAAATTACTCGTGATGAAATCCCGCTCTATAGTGTCGACACTTACATTATGGTAAACGATATCGTTGGATACATAAGTGTCAACAAGTTTAACGAGCAAACGGCGCAGGAAATGGATCGAGCGCTAAAACGACTGAAAGAACAAGGGATGAAGAAACTCGTGCTGGATTTGCGCTCAAATCCCGGTGGGTATCTCGAAGAGGCTGTACGGATGGCCGACCAGTTTCTCGATGGGGGAACAAAGGGTGAACCCCGGAAGATCGTTTACACGAAGGCACGTCGCCCTGAGTTCGAAGAGGTGTACCATGCAAAGTCGGGAGATGCGTTTGAACAGATACCCATCATTGTCTTGATCGGTCCCGGATCTGCCAGTGCGAGCGAGATCGTCGCGGGAGCGATTCAGGATTGGGACCGCGGACTCGTCGTTGGTGAGACGAGCTTCGGCAAGGGTCTGGTTCAGCGCCAATGGAAGCTCGCGGATGGCTCGGCGTTCCGCCTCACCATTGCGAAATATTATACCCCAAGTGGGCGTTTGATCCAGCGAGAATTCAAAGGGAAGGACAAAGAGGCCTATTCACGGGAAGTATTGGAACGCGAAGAAACGGAGGGCGAGAACCTGGACCACAAGATGGAACGTGACTCGTTGCGACCGGTATTCCGAACCAACGGCGGTCGTATTGTGTATGGCGGCGGCGGTGTCACGCCCGATTATATCGTGAAGAACGAAACGCTCACCACAGCGACATCCAATCTTCTGCGTCGCGATCTTTTCTATCAATTCATCTCAAAATACCTGGATGGCCCTGGGGTGAATCTTCGCTCGACCTACGGCAAGGATTTGAAGAAGTTCAAAGACGCATTCTTTGTATCGGACAAGATGTTGGCTGATTTCAAGACGTACGTGGAGTCGAAAGAAGCGAAGGTTGAAGAGAAGGACTTCAACAAGGATCTGCCCTTCTTGAAGAACCGGCTCAAGGCATATATTGCTCGTGCTTTCTGGGGGAATGAGGGATGGTTCCCGGTGGTACTAGAAATGGATGCCCAATTCAAGAAAGCAATGAGTCACTTCCCGGAAGCCGAGAAAATCGCTAAACTGAACTAATGAAGACAGGCGGTTAGGGTTGATCTTTACAGCACTCTCGGCATTTAACATTTTCGTACTGTTGGCTTTTGCCGGCGTATCAGATGATTCATTCAGGGCCGGAGTAGTTGCATCGGTTGCTCAGGTTCAGGCCGCAGACGGGATGCTCATGGTGGGGGAAGAACTTGAGTACAAAGTTAGCTATTCGTTCTTTGACCTTGGTACCATTCGATTTCAAGTAACAGACAGATTAGTGCGAGGGAATCGGGTTGTGTACAAAGCCACCTGTACTATGAAGTCAAACCCGTGGATTCCGTTTGTCGACCTGCATATTCGGTTTCTCAGCGAATTTGACGAAAGTGTTTTCTCGTACGCGTGGAGCAGTTTGGACAGCTCGAAGGAGAAGTTGGCCGTTCGCAAGTTGATATTCGACGAAGCTAACCGCCGTATTCTCAGGGAGGATAGAACTCTATTTTCAACCGGGGCTCGTTCAACCCGTACCCTTGACACCATTCCGGTTACCGGACGGTACCAGGACGGACTTTCCTTGTTCTACTACGCGAGGCGGTATGTTCGTCAAGAAAAACAGGAAAATATCTCCACCGTGATCGAAAAGAAAGAAGAGAGCACTTTTTTCAATTTGATGAATAAGGTTGTTCCGGCAGAAATAGATGCTCTCGATTATCCTGTAGAAACTGTGTACTTCGATGGCGAGGCGAAGTTTGTCGGCGTGTTTGGCATGACGGGGGGATTTCAAGGTTGGTTCAGTAATGATGTGGCAAGAATCCCAATTCTCGCCCGGCTGAATGTTATCCTCGGCAGCGTGAAGATCCAATTGGTTCGATGGAATCGTCCAGGGTGGAAACCACTGAAGTTCAGTGAGGTGCGGCGTTGATTCATGCTCATCAAGGCCGGACTCCGAAGATTCATAATTCGGTGTTCATTGCTGAAGGTGCTCATGTGATCGGAGATGTGGAGATCGGTAAAGATTGCAGCGTCTGGTTTAACGCTGTGATTCGGGGAGATGTGAATTACATTAGGATTGGTGATCGAACCAATGTTCAGGACAACTGCGTTTTACATGTGACTCATGAGCGGTTTCCTTTGACAATTGGTTCTGATGTAACGATTGGTCACGGGGCGATTCTCCACGGCGCATCTGTGGGAAATTGGTGTTTGATCGGAATGGGTTCGCGGGTGCTGGATGGAGCGAAGGTTGGTGATTATGTATTGGTGGCTGCGGGAGCAATTGTTCTCGAAGGATTTGAAGTCCCATCGGGATCACTTGTGGCGGGAGTGCCGGCCCGTGTGAGGCGAGAGCTTAGGGCAGAGGAGCGAGAGACACTTGTCCGATCTGCCCAAAATTATGTTAATTACGTTCGGTCGTATCGTTTGCAATCATAATACGGAGGGGTCCCATGAGGCTCAAATTCTGGGGTGTGCGCGGCTCGATCCCTACACCCGGAAAACATACAGTACGTTATGGAGGCAATACTCCGTGTCTGGAACTTCGGCTTGATGATGACAAGCTCATCATGTTCGATGCTGGGACGGGTATTAGGAACTTTGGCGAGTACCTGATCGGCACCGGAGAATCGCTAAAGGCATTCCTGTTAATTACCCACCCGCACTGGGATCATATCCAGGGATTCCCCTTCTTTAAGCCCGCTTTTATTTCCGGTAACGAGCTGACGATCATTGGAACAGAACGACCGGAAAAGAAGCTCCATGAGATCATTGCGGAGCAAATGAACCGAATCTACTTTCCGGTGCAGTTGCACGAACTCAAGGCGAAGATCAAATTCATCCCAATTGGTGAGGGCAATGTACTCGATGTTCATGAAGCGAAAGTAACGACGATGTATGTGAACCATCCCGGATTCACCGTCGGCTACCGTGTGGAGTACAAAGATAAAGTGCTCGTGTACATCAGCGATAATGAACCGTTTGACAAAGGTGTCGTGAGCCAGATGACGAATTTCGAACAGGCGGTGATCGATGTGTTCAATTCAAAAGATGGCGACCCGAATCAGCGAATCGTTGACTTTTCTCAGGGCGCGGACGTACTGATTCATGATGCAACCTACACACCCGAGGAGTACATTGATCGCGTTGGCTGGGGGCACTCGCATTATCTGTTCACTTTGCGTGTTGCGGCGGAGGCAAATGTAAAGAGGTTGTATCTTTTCCACCATGACCAGAACCACAGCGATGACAAAGTGGACGACATCTTGAGAAAGTGCAAGAAGGAAGTAATAAGCCGAGGATATAAGTTCGAGTGCGAAGCAGCAATGGAGAATATGACGATCACGATCTGATTCTTGACTCTGTAAGACTCTGTCGCTATATTGCATAGAGAGAACGAAGAGTAGATGGCGAAATAACCCATGAATGGTTCGGGAGGGTCATAGAGCAACGACTATCGAAAGATTAAATCGGACTCAATTGCTGCATTTACCCCGAGTAGACGTTCCAGCCGCGGAATCCTTCGGGGTTTTTTTATTCTTGTCTGACACGGAAAGGAACCACTAAATGTCCTTTCAATTTTCATCAGATGATATCAAGAAGATTAGCAACATCCTTGGCGTCGTTCCGAAGCATCGGGGTAACAACTATCGGTTCGAGATCGAAAGTGTTGAATTGTGCCGAAAACTTGCTCTTGAGATCTATCCCGATATCGCTATTGGCAAACGCAAAGGGAACCTGATCTCTGTTTATACTCCTAACGCTCATTTGCAGCTTCACTTCTGTACGGGATACGTCGTGAGCAAAATGCTCGGTGAAATCACTTTTGTGGGAGAGTCAGACGGAAAACTCTCGGGATTGATCATTGAGCGAGAAGGGGGATGCTCATTGTATGCCAACGTCGATAGCTCTATTCTTTCTGGCGATTTTACAACCCTGGGCCCGGAAGTAATGCTGTCGGGAATTGCTCTTTCGCTGACGGAGGCGATTCTACCTCCTCCAATGACAAGCGGAAAGAACGGGAACGAGGTTACAAACGCGGTAAGGAGCGCAGGGACGATTCGAAAGACACGTGGAGCAAAGAAGATAAGAAAGAGGAAGTGATGATGAGGAGGGAGACACTCGTCATCTCGACGCGACATCGGATGTTACGTTTTCCACACCGTGAAACTTTTCGAGTCATCAATTGTGTTCTACGAATAGAATCAAAAAGGAAGCTGGATATTTCTGTGGTCTTTGTCGATAGTCGCTTCATCAAGCGGATCAATAAGATCTTTTTGCGGCACAACGATGTAACCGATGTAATTGCATTTCCTTTTGCGGATGGTGTAGGAGTAGACGCTGAAATCTACGTCAATCTTGATCGAGCTAGAAGCCAAGCGAAGGAATATGGTGTTTCCTTTAGTGAAGAGGTTCGGCGACTGTTGATCCACGGAACCCTTCATATACTAGGATACAACGATGAAACATTTCGAAAGCAACAAGCAATGAGGCTGCGTGAAGATCACTATTTGAGGATCTTAAGGAACTGACGAACGAATGCATGAGCGAATTGTTGAAATAATCCTTCTTCTGGTCAGTGAGCTAAAATCGGATAAACAACTCAGCGAGATTGACGTTGCCTTTCTTGCGCGCAATGGCTATACACAGACCGAAATTTCAAGCGCGTTCTCCTGGCTCTTTGAACGAATGAATACCGGAACGACGATTGTTCGCAGCAAGGGTCAGTCTGAGTCCTCATTCCGCATCCTCCACGAAGCTGAACAAATGGTGATAACGCGGGAGGCATTCGGATACATTCTTCAGTGGCGCGAGCTGGGACTTCTCAGCAACGATGAGATTGAAATGATTATTGAACGAATCATGGCGGCGGGATTCTCTTCCATCGGAGAGTCCGAGATCAAGTCGTTCTTAGCTGGCCTCTTGTTTGACCAAGAGAATCGTCAAGGGAAGAGCGGCCGTATCTCGCTCAATGGCAACGATACCATTCACTAAGACAGGTCCATGGAAAAATCGTTTATCATAGTTGAGTCTCCATCAAAAGCAAAAACCATCAGCAAATATCTCGGCAAGGAGTATATTGTTGACGCATCGGTGGGGCATATCAAGAATCTGCCGAAGAGCAAACTCAGCGTTGATGTCGACAATGGATTTGATGTCGTGTATGAAACCATCAATGGGAAGGAAGATGTGATCAAACGTTTGCGGGAGAAGGCAGGAAAAGCGAAAGTTGTGTACATCGCAACTGACCCTGACCGTGAGGGGGAAGCCATTGCAGCCCACATTGCTGATGAGATCAAGGGTGTGAATAAGAATATCAAGCGAGTATTATTCCACGAGATCACAGAATCCGGGATCAAGGATGCGATGGCGCATCCCAAGCGGATTGATAAGCATCTGGTGCTTTCGCAGCAAGCGCGGAGAGCAATGGATAGGATCGTGGGGTACAAGATTAGTCCGTTCGTGTGGAAGACGATGTACTACGGGCTATCCGCAGGAAGAGTGCAATCGGTTGCCCTGAGACTCATTTGTGAGCGCGAAGAGGCAATCAAGAAATTCGTCCCAGTCGAATATTGGTCTATCACGGGAGACTTTCGCACTCAAGATGACCAGACGTTCCTTGCCAAGCTCGCGAAGGTGTCCGGAGAAGAACCGCGCATCCCTGACGAAACCACAATGAAGGGATATCTGGCAGAGATTCAGCGTAACAAGTTTGAAATTACGAAGGTCGACCGGAAGCCCGTCAAGAGGAATCCGCCGGCTCCCTTTATCACAAGCACTCTTCAGCAAGAGGCTGCGCGAAGGCTTCGTTTTTCTGCCAGGCGTACAATGAGCCTCGCGCAAAAATTGTATGAGGGCGTCGAGGTTGGCGATGAAGGGATGACGGGGCTCATCACCTATATGAGAACTGATTCGACTCGTTTAAACGCGGAGGCAGTAAGTCATGCCCGGGAATACATCTTTGAGAACTATGGAAAAGAATACGTCCCAAAAGAGCCGCGGCTGTTCAAGAAAGGGAAATCTTCTCAGGATGCACACGAAGCCATTCGTCCCACGTCGATAAAGTACTCTCCTAAGTTCCTCAGGAAGTATCTCGATAAGGACCTCTACCTTCTCTACGAGCTTATCTGGAATCGATTCATGGCGTGCCAAATGTCGCCCGCGCTCTTTGAACAACTTTCAGTGGATGTTGTTGGGGGCGACTATCTATTCCGTGCAACGGATCAACAATCTCTCTTTCGCGGCTTCTTGCAAGTGTACGACGACGTGGTGGAAGAAAACGGAGCAGGGAAAGATGAAGAGGATCCAACTTCGAAGTTGCCGGACAAGTTGGGGGTTGGACAGAAAGCCCAGCTTCTTGAATTGATTCCGCGTCAGCATTTCACAAAGCCGCCGCCTCGGTATACGGAAGCAAGTTTGGTCAAGGAACTGGAATCTCTCGGAATCGGCAGGCCGAGCACATACGCAATGATTGTCAGTACGGTCATTGACCGTAAGTACGTTGAGCAAATAGACCGTAAGCTTCATGCATCGGAGTTGGGATTGCAAGTGAACAAATTGCTGGTGAAGTATTTCCCGAACATATTTAATGTGAAGTTCACCGCGAAAATGGAGGAGGAACTTGATACGATCGCGTCGGGGAAACAGAAATACGAGAACGTGATGAGCGATTTCTACACTCCGTTTATCTACGCGCTGGAAAAAGTTGAGAAGATCGCTTCCACGATCAAGAAATCATTGCAAGAAGAAACCAAAGAACTCTGCGAAGTGTGTGGCAAGCCGATGATTGTGAAGTGGGGACGCAATGGGCGATTCATGGCTTGCTCCGGGTACCCCTCGTGCAAGAATACAAAACCGCTTCCTGAAGATCAGGAAAAGCATCAGCACCTTGTTGGAATTATTTGTGATGTGTGTGGCGGTGATATGATGGTGAAATCCGGACGGTTTGGGACATTCTTAGGTTGCTCGAATTACCCTAAATGTACGAACACTAAACCGATCTCGATTGGTATCAAATGTCCCAAATGCAAAGAAGGGGACCTGATCGAGCGAAAGACGAAAAAAGGGAAGAGAGTATTCTACGGATGTTCGCGCTACCCCGAATGCGATTTTGCTTCGTGGGACCGCCCCGTAAGCGAAGCATGCGGAACGTGCGGATCAGCGTATATGGTAGTCAAATACTCCCAAGCGCGTGGAGAATATTTAAAGTGTCCGGAATGCAAAGCAGAGGTCGCGCGTGAGGAACTTGCAGTAGGAACATAGCCATGCGCCTGCTTGAGACATGGATGAGAACCCCCGTTATGTGCTGATGGAGTGCTTATTTCTGAACAGAATTAAATCTTGCTTCAGCTTTATGGAACTTTTCGTCCACGTCTCTTGAATTGTTATGAAGAACATCCAGGATCCAATTCGAAGTTTCTTGGAAGGTCTTGAAGTAGAGCGGAACTACTCAAGGAACACCTTGCTTTCATACGAGTACGATTTGCATCAGTTCGCTTCATCCCTTCTTCATCTCCGCATCGGCTCATATTCTAAAGTCAACAAGCAAACGCTTCGATCTTTTCTTGGCACTCTTATCGACCAAGGATACTCAAAAAAAAGCATCGCGCGGAAGGTTGCATCGCTCCGTTCGCTCTTTAAGTTCCTGAAGCGGACCGGCATCATTGAAGGGAATCCGACATTTGGACTTGCGCCACCGAAGATCGAGAAGCGTCTGCCAACATTCCTTGATGAACGTTCCGTGCACGCGATGTTCGATGCTTTACCGACCGATTCTCATACATCGAAACGCGATATCGCCATCCTTGAACTTCTCTACGGCACTGGAATCCGTGTCAGTGAACTGACCGGACTGAACAGAGAGGACATTGACTTTATTGACAGATCAATAAAAGTGTTGGGGAAGGGGAGCAAGCAACGCGTGATTCCCCTTGGGCGAAAGGCCTACGATGCGTTGAAAAGATATTTGGTCATGTATCAGGCAAAAACTGTTGACCCACTGTTTGTGGGAGCGACAGACAAGAGAATCACACCGCGCACGGTGCATCGCATCGTCTCCAGGGCCATTGCGCGTGTCTCAGATCTTGAGAAGAAGAGTCCCCACGTTCTCAGGCATTCCTTTGCTACGCATTTGTTAGATCGCGGGGCGGAACTACGAGCCGTGAAGGATCTCCTCGGTCATGAAAGTCTTTCGACGACCCAAGTCTACACTCACGTGTCAACTGAACGGATGAAAAAAGCATACAAGCAAGCACACCCAAAAGCATGACTTCCTTCTATCAAAAGGAGACCGCCATGAAGATCAATGTGACATCGCGCCACTTCAAAGCTCATCAGTCAATTGTGGAATATGCGGAACAAGCAGCAGCCAAGCTCGATCACTTCTACGATGGGATCATCAAATGTGACTTCATCTTGATTTATGAAAAGCCGAGGAACAGTTTGAAGGTTGCTGAACTCAAGGTGGCAGTGTATGGCACCATTCTCACTTCAGTTACAAAAAGCGATGACTTCCCCAAGTCGATAGACATGGCTGTAGAAAAAGTATTAGTGCAACTAAAGAAGTACAAAGCTAAACTACGTTCTAGAGATCGGAACCTTGTCCGCACAGCTACTGCAAAAGTCTAAAGGCCCAACATGTCGCTACAAAGTCCAAAAGAAACACACAAGAGTAGCATTACAGTAGGATTTCTTTTCGAAGCGAATAAGAAGCGGTTGAAACTCAAATCGCTTAACGGTGACGTTGGATTCAATCGGGAGATACGTGATAAGAACGTTCACCGCCCAGGGTTGGCATTGGCGGGGTATGTGGAATTGTTTACATATGACCGGGTACAGATTTTTGGGAACACTGAAGTCCGTTATTTGAAGCATCTCAGTTTTGCGGAACGACTCAAAGCGTTTGAAACGATCTTTCAGTTTGATCTTCCGTGCATTGTCGTGACAAACGATAATCCGCTTGATCCGGAATTGATTAGTGTGGCCACCCGGTACGGTGTTTCAATTCTTCAGACTCCTTTTGAGACGACCAAGTTTGTCTATTTCCTCAGCGATTTCCTTGACGATCAGTTCGCGCCACAGACCGTTGTGCATGGTTCGTTTGTTGATGTGTACGGCGTAGGTGTCATGATCACCGGCCGCTCAGGGATCGGGAAAAGCGAGATTGCCTTGGACCTGATCGAGCGTGGTCATCGGTTGGTTGCAGATGACGTGGTGATGATTACGCGGAAAGGAGAGGGGATTCTGATGGGCGCCGGAACCGATGTGGTGAAACATTTCATGGAGATTCGCGGGCTAGGACTGATCGATGTTCGGTCGGTCTTTGGAATCAGATCCATCCGTTTTCAGAAACGCGTGGAGGTGATTGTTGAACTCCAGGATTGGCAGCGTGATGTGGAATATACTCGTACGGGCTTAGATCACGAAAACATCGCCATTCTTGACGTTGAAATTCCGCACGTCAAACTGCCGATCTTCCCCGGTAAGAATGTGACGGTAATTGCGGAAGTCATTGCCTTGGATTATCTCCTGAAGCACTATGGATACGACGCTGCGAAGGAATTCTCGAAGCAGCTTGATGCCACAATTTCCCAGAAAACAAAAGGAAAACGCGTCATTGACTACTTCGAGCACGATTTTGAATAACGGCGGCAGGATTCTTGACATAGGCTGAAATATTTCCTATTTTCGCTCTGCCTTTCCCGGATGGCATTCCATCACTCGGTGAAGTTGAAACAATGAGAAGATCAAAACTTTATTATTACTCAAGTGATTCGCTTGATTTTGTTCAAGCCAAATGGCAACGAACGAAACTTGCCGGGCTGACGCTTGTCATTACTGTGGTGCTTCTGCTTGGTGCGTTTGAGATCAATCATGCGCTTGGCGATCCACTCGACATGGGATTTAATAGCATGAGGGTTTTGACTGCTGAGAATCAGGTCTTGAAGAGCCAGCTTCGTCAGATTACGGGTCGGCTTGGCGGATTAGAAAACCGTCTGAACAATCTGAACGAACAAAATAACCAACTCAGACTTCTGGTTGATCTTCCGGCGATTGATGAAGACACGAGAGAAGTTGGAACCGGTGGCGCTTCAGAAAAAATTGACTTCAGTGGTTCGCTCGATGTGAGCAAATTGATTCGCCATCTGAATAACTCCGTCTCGAAAGCTGAGAGGGAGCTTCAACTACAGTTGACGAGCTACAACGAAGTAGTGGGCACCTATGAGGAGAACAAGGTAAAGTTTGCGCACATCCCAGCCATCAAGCCGATGGAAGGGTTCTATTCTCCCCACGGGTTTGGGATGCGACTTCACCCCGTCTTGAGAATCTACAAACTTCACGAAGCAGTCGA
Organism: Ignavibacteriales bacterium; assembly: GCA_031420835.1. GTDB lineage: Bacteria > Bacteroidota > Ignavibacteria > UBA10030 > UBA10030 > JANONN01. The sequence goes on from JANONN010000333.1 coordinate 14,565, forward strand.
TATCATCGGTGATGTCGGGACGCCCGTGTATGCGAGTGGAGATGGTGTGGTGGAATATGCGGGTCGTACTGGTGGCGGATATGGAATCATGATTGAAATTGGTCATGGATATGGATACACGTCGCTCTATGCCCATCTGGAGAAGGTGTTGGTGAAAGAAGGACAGCGAGTGAAGCGCGGTGATCTCGTTGGGAGGAGCGGACGAACGGGTCTCGTAAGCGGTCCGCACCTGCACTATGAAGTGCGTCGGAATGGAGTGCGTCAGAATCCTATTGACTATTTCTTTGACGACATTAATTATCAAGAATACAAAGATAAGCTTGTCATTCTTGATTGACTCATTTCCTATCGGTTAATTGTGAATTCGAGCGATCATGGGAGATGATACAGCGATGATTTGGACGATTGAACTGGCTTCGTACCTTGACGATGCCCCGTGGCCAGCCACGAAAGAAGAACTGATTGACTATGCCGTCCGTACCGGGGCGCCGATAGAGGTTATTCAAAACCTTGAGGAACTGGAAGATAGCGACGAGCCGTACGAGAGCATTGAGGAAATCTGGCCCGACTATCCTTCCGATGAAGACTTCTTCTATGAAGATGATAAGGAGTACCGATAGCTGAGTCAGGCTCCCCGCGTCGGACGAACGTTCCGAACGTAATGATCATTCATGAAACCCAGTTCTCACGCTGGGTTTTTTTGTGCCGTTCTCTATGAAGTGCATATTGGCCCTCATCTTCCTTACGACACTTCCGTTGTCTGCCCAAGAATCGCTAAGGGAGTACGAGGTTTCGACAATCCGTTTCCTCGGCAATGAAGTACTCTCCGAAGACCTTCTCAAATCCGCGATACAGTTGCGAGAGACACCATCGTGGCCCTTCAAGTTCCTTTTTAAGATCAGCGAGAAGCTTGGTGAGAAGAATGAGTACTTCGATCCGGTCACCCTCGAGACCGATTTCGTAAGGATTCGAGCCTTCTACCACGACAACGGATTCTTCCATTCTCGTATTGATACGTCTCTCACGATTGATAACGAAAACAAGCAAGTGTCAGTGACGTATAGAATTCATGAAGGGTCGCGATCCTTCATCGATACGATTAATTACAAAGGTCTTGAGGGGCTCCCATCCAGTCTGCTGGATGAAGTTTTCGGCCAGCTGCTCATCAAGATCCATGATCCATTTCGGACTGAGATGATCGATAACGAACTCCGTCGCTTGGTTCGTGTTTTCGCTGATCATGGTTACATTGCTGTGCGCGTGGACACCGTGATTGCACAACGCTTTGCGTCAACGAACAATGTGAAAGTTGAGTTTCGTTTTACCGAGGGGGAACGTTACAAATTCGGCACGATTCAAGTAGAAACCGATACAACCGTAAGCGAGCGAGTGGAAAACGAGATTGTTCTTCGGCATTTGGATTTTCAAACCGGCGATTTTTACAGCGAAACGAAGAAGATTGAAAGCGAACGCAACTTGAATCGCCTCGGTGTCTTTGAAATTGCTCAACTCGAGCACATAAGCGCTCGTGCCAATGACACCGCTCGGACAATACCCATTCGCATCAACGTTCGGCCGCGACCGTTCCATGAGATGTCTCCCGAGATTGGTGTAAGCGACGAAAACAACGCGTTCAATATTCTCATGGGATTGGGATACAACAACAGATACTTTCTTGGTGGGGCACGAAATTTTTCAACACGACTGGGTTTTCAGGTCCAATCTATCCACAATGTTCGATGGGCTCGGGTGTTCGAAAAGAACGGGTATTTAGATAGCTCGCTCGTTGGCAAGATCGACCTTTCATTCCAGATGATACAACCGTACCTCTTCAGCAACAAAGTGAGCTTGAGTTGGACAATCTCGTCAATCTTTGAAAAACAGTCGGCTTACTTCCTTCCGATCCTCAGTAACCGTGTGGGCATTGCGGCGCAAACCGCACGCTATACGCGTTTGTTTGTTGATTGGAATTTGCAACGTATCAACCCGACCGCCATTGAGAAATCCGCATCCGGTGTTCTCGAACGCCGGGGCCTGAAGCGCCAGTTCAACTCCATCCTAACGTTCACAATTCAGCGGGACATGCGTAATGATCTCTTCTCGCCGGCGGAAGGTTTTTTTCATTCTGCGTCCGTCGAAGAGGCAGGGCTTCTTCCATCCGTGATTGGAGATATCTTCGGTACGGAGCTTCCGTATTCTCGATACTATAAGTTGTCAGTGTTGGGTCAGTGGTATTGGAATCTGATCGGTCAGCGGTATTTCATTCTGGCTACGCGAGTCAGGGGTGGATACGCCCAACTGTACGCGCCGTCCCCTGCCAACGAGGTGCCCGTCACGAGCAGGTTCTTTGCCGGTGGGAGCGGAAGCGTTCGCGGCTGGAGGGCGCGCAACCTTGGCGCTCTTGACGACAGCAAACTGGGAGGGAATGCGTCCTTCGAAACAAACGTTGAAACGCGATGGCATCTCTTCCAAAATGCCGGAAATCTGTGGTTTATTAGTCTTGCCAACATCAGTTTGGTGTTGTTCTACGATGCGGGAAATGTCTGGCGCTCTGTGAGAAGCGTTCGTGGTTCGGAAGTGGCAATGGCAACTGGCTTGGGCTTTCGCTGGGATACGATTGCAGGTCCGGTGCGAATTGATTATGGTTTGAGAGTCTATGATCCTGCGGCAGTGAGTGCGCAACGGTGGATTACACAACGGAGGTTCTTTCCTGAGACAGTAACAGGAGGGGCTTTTCATTTCGGAATTGGGCACGCATTCTAGCAAGCTGTTGAAAGACTGTTTTGGGTAGCCACGACCTTCAGGTCGTGGACAAGATTAACGAAATCTTATTGGGCTTTAGCCCATTCGCGCAGAACTATGGTTAAAACCCATATCTCTTTCTTGTATTTGTTTCCACGAACTGCCAGCCCGTCCCGACGAGTCGGGATCTGGCGGGAAGCTCGTGGCTATGCACCCCTTTTTTCAACAGCCTGCTAGGATTCAAAGAAAGAACATGAGCTGGCATAACGTCATAGGACAAACGCGCACAAAAGAGTTTCTACAACGGGCAATTGCCGCAAACCAGGTTGCGCACGCGTACCTTTTCTGTGGTCCGGTGGGAATCGGGAAGGATGCGCTTGCCATCGAGTTTGCAGGTACATTGGTTTGTACGCAGCGTGGGGCCGAAGCGTGCGGAGATTGTAGCAGTTGCAAGAAAATGCGCCATTTGCGGCATCCGAATCTCGAGTTCATTTGTGCGCTTCCGGTCGGAAAAAACGAGGAGCCTGGAGATGACCCAATCGCTGTGCTGACAGAAGAACAAGTTGCGGCTGTACAAGAGCAGCTTAAGGCGAAAGGAGAAGATCCGTATCACCGTATCTCGATAGCACGAGCAACAGTGATCAAAGTGAACAGTGTACGACAAATCCGCCGGGGAGCTTCTCTCACCGCTGTCGAAGAAGGAAGAAAGGTGTTCATAATCTCTAACGCCGAAGAGATGACACCTGTGGCCGCCAACGCTTTGCTTAAGACGCTCGAAGAGCCGCCTGCAAATACGATGTTCCTCCTCACCTCGTCGCACAAGGATCAGCTTCTGCCAACAATCATCTCTCGCTGTCATGTCATACAGTGTGACCTATTAAGCGAAGAGGAGATTTCGTCTGCACTTCAATCGAGAAAGAACATTGACGCAGACCCTGCCCGGTTGGCTGCAAAGCTTTCTGCGGGCAGTTACACGAAGGCAGTCGAACTAACGTCTCTCGATATTCTCGCGGAACGTCAATCTGTTGTGCACTTTCTGCGCCTTGCGCTTGGATCGAACAAGTTGGAATTGTCGAAGAGCATCGAAGAGTTTGCGAAAACTCTGAATCGAGACGCAGCTATACGATGGATGATGCTGCTTCAGGTGTGGCTGCGTGATGCTGTTCTCCTGCGAGAAGAACTTGAAAGCGGAGTTCAGAACCAAGACTTGATTGCGGACCTGAAGAGCTTCGTCACAAACTTCCCTCATGCGGATCTCGTTGGTGCAATTGGCTCGGTAGAGCGATGCATTGATCTTGTTGACAAGAATTCCTACCTTGCTCTTGTCTTCACCACACTTGCGTTCGATTTACACAAGTATTCCTACGCAGAAAGTCTCTTCTCCTACCAATGACTCCCAACTTCGAACGAATTCTCGTGACCGCGGCACTGCCGTATGCAAATGGCCTTCTCCATTTGGGACATCTCGCGGGTGCCTATCTTCCGGCTGATATTTATGTTCGTTATCAACGAGCCCGCAAACGAGAAGTTCTGTTCATCTGTGGCTCTGATGAACACGGGGTTGCTATTACCGTCACTGCAGAGAAAGAAAAGATAACCCCGCAGGAAGTGGTTGATCGGTATCATCCGTTGCACAAGGAGGCGTTTGAACAGTTTGGGATGAGTTTCGATAACTACTCGCGTACATCGCTTCCCCTTCATTATGAAACATCAAAGGAGTTTTTCACGGAGCTTCATCGTCTCGAAGTGTTGAAGATGAAGGAAGAGCAACAGCTTTACTGCGAGAAGGACCAGTTGTTCTTGGCCGATCGCTATGTGGAGGGAACGTGCCCCAACTGCAAGCATCCTCAGGCGCGCGGGGACCAGTGCGAGAATTGCGGAACATGGCTGAACCAAACGGACCTGATTGATCCGAAATGCAAAATTTGCGGGACAACGCCGGTGGTGAGAAAGACGACGCACTTATACTTTCCGCTGGGACGTTACCAGAAGAGGCTCGAAGAGTACATACACGAGCGTGCCAAGCGGGACGGCTGGAAGGAGAATGTCCTTCGCTATTGTGATAGTTGGTTCAAAGCGGGGCTGGAGGATCGCGCAGTGACTCGCGATCTCTCATGGGGCGTCCCTGTTCCTGTGAAGGGGTTTGAAACCAAAGTGCTGTATGTGTGGTTCGACGCGGTGCTCGGGTATATCTCGTCCGCAAAAGAATGGGCAGCGCAGCATTCGAAACCAGAGGAATGGCGCACCTACTGGCAGAACGAGAACACGAAATATGTTGCTTTCATCGGCAAAGACAATGTTGTGTTCCATTGCATTGTTTTCCCGGCAATGTTGATGGCGTGGAATGACGGTGGGAGGGAGCAATATGTTCTTCCAGAAAATGTTCCCGCCAACGAGTTTCTGAACTTCGAAGGGCAGAAGTTCTCCAAAAGCCGCGGTTGGGGGATTGATGTACGTGATTTTCTGAAGTATTTTCCAGCAGATGCGCTTCGCTACACGCTCGCTATCAATCTGCCCGAATCGCGCGACTCGGATTTCTATTTGAAGGACTTCCAAGCTCGCACAAACAATGAGCTTGCAGCCGTTCTCGGGAACTTCATCAATCGGACAATGGCGTTTACCGAGAAGAACTTTGGTGGCGAGGTCCCAAAAAGGTCGGAGCTAAGTTCGTTAGATCGCGAAATGATCGAGCGGCTCGAAAAGACTCCCGACGTTATCGCTGAGTGTTATGAGCGGTATAGGTTTCGCGACGGGGTCATTGAGACCATGAACTTAGCGCGCGCTGGCAATAAGTACTTCAACGATAGCGCGCCATGGAAGACGATCAAGACTAATCCAGCTCAATGCGCAACCACTTTGAATATTTGTCTGCAGATCGTGCGCTCACTGGCCATCCTGTTCCATCCAATTACCCCGTTTTTAGCGAAGAACGTCTGGTCGTTCTTGAACCTCTCAGAAGGCGTCGCCGAGCAACGGTGGGAAAGTGCAGGCCAACTTCTCTTGCCGGATGACTACAAACTGAACAAGTCTGAAATTGTCGTGAGAAAAATTGAAGACAAGGAGATTGATATGATAATGAAGGAGCTTGGAATGATTCCGGAAGTCAGCGACCAAACGAAGAACACCATCACAATTGATGATTTTAAGAAGATTGATCTTCGAGTCGCGAAGGTGCTTGCAGCCGAGAAGGTTCCAAAGTCCGAGAGACTTCTGAAGCTCCAGATCGAAATCGGCACAGAACGAAGGCAAGTCATCGCCGGTATTGCGCAGCACTATGAACCGGAAGCGCTTGTCGGTAAGTCAATCGTTGTCGTCGCGAACCTTGAGCCAGCCAAACTGATGGGGCAAGAATCACAAGGGATGTTGCTCGCCGCAAACGACAGCAACGGAAAACTGTCTGTCGTGACAGTCCTCGGCGAGATTGCAAGCGGAAGTGTTGTTAAGTGATTTGAGTTGACTCATGAGAACCTTGTCAAGGGTAACTCAGCTTGAACCATGCTAACCTTGACAAGGTTGCACACTGATGGAGCCGCGCCAGTTGCCTGAACCTAAACGTCGCCCGATCGGTTTCGGGAAAGAGAAGGAGTAGCGGCGGCTCTGCTTTCTTGTATCGGTTTACCCGGTTCTACGGGGCTTGCATCTTATTGGGAATCTTAGTACCTACCTGCGACAAATCACGGGAGCCAACCATTCTTTTCACGAACATCAAACATCGCCTAACCTAAGTACAGGGGAGACTGGATTACGATTTTTCCTTAGCCTCTGGATTTCCGCTTCGGCGGAATGAAGGGTGCTTTTTTGTTTGCGGGCGTCATTGCAGATGTTAGCTGAAATTGCCCGTAACTGATATCAAACACCAAAATACAGAAAGGATCTCACTAAGTCATGAAAACTCCAAACTCTTCGTCTAGACTGTACCTCCTGGTTGTGGGCTTGCTTATCATTTATTCCGCGGCCTTCGCCGGTAAAGAAACACGCCTAACTTGCTACGATGCATTTGGGACAGCTGGAGAGCAAGTGGTATGACCCCACAAAACCGGACATGAGAACAAACCGGATTCTCATTTGGAACATACTCGCCACAGGCCTGTTGATAGGCTGTTTCCCCAACTTTCAAGCAACAACCATCCAGCGCGAATCAATCACCAAGAATGCAATCATGCATTCGCCTTCGAAAGCATACTTGATTGATGCGAGTGTTGTACTCTTCCCAAAAGGCTTCGTCGTTCGCGGCGACAGCGTCATTGGGACGGGATCACGTTTCTGGATTCACAGATCTGATGCACAGGATCATCTCAGGCTCATTCCGATCGATAGTATCATTTCAATCACAGCGTATGAACCCGAAGTCTCACCCGGCAGAGGGTTCGCTGGCTTACTCCTAGGAGTCACTGGAGCGATCACGACGCCCCTGTTGATTTACACCATTCTTATAATCATATCCCCCGGTGTAGGAGATTGACACTCCCACAAGGAGTTCAAGGTGAAAAATTCTATCAAGCATTCTTCAACTGCCGCTTTCTTGATTCTCTTTGCTTCCTGTGGCCCATCGGAATATACCCTCAAATCGGGGGGTGACACTGCAAAGCTGAAAACAAAAAGCGGAACAGAGTTGACCGGCGAGTTGATATGCATTCAAGACAACTCCGTTTATCTTAGTGCTGGTGAACAGAAGCCAAAAATCTTCCGCGTTGATTTTGAGCATATCGAAGTCATTGAGGTGGAAGGGTACACAAACAGAACTTGGGTTCTACCTTGGATGCTGTTTCAGGTAGTACCTACAGTGATGCAGACGATCATTGCGGCATCTGTAGATTTTCAAAACCCAGAAGTCTTTCTTGTTTTTGCGTTACCAACCGCCCTTACGTACGTTTTGTTTGAAACGACAACACCTGCCCCCCCGACGAGCAATCGACCAAGAACAATGGAGCATGTAGAACACTTGAAAGTACATGCCCGTTTTCCACAGGGACTTGCAGGCTTCCAACTTCAGCAGCTGCTTGAACTCAACAGACAAAATGAACCGCAAGACCTCAGGTAAGTTAGCTGCTCACAGTCAGGGTGAGTGAAGCTTGCTCTGAGCATGACTGTGGTTTTGTTTTTCAACAACCTTCTAAGTGAGAGATGTCCGGCGAAGAGTGCCTTACCAATCAGAACCAACTTTCTATGTCGGAATTGATGTTCTACCTTACCTTGCTTCCATTTCAATTTTGTCCTATATTTTGAAAACTTTTCTCCGACAAATCACTCGCAAGGCATCTGTTGAGTCCCATTCTGAAGTTCTTCCGTTTTGTCAAGATTGAACACACCCTCTTTTCGCTTCCCTTGATCTATAGCGGGGTCTTTCTTGCAGCAAAGGAACCGCCGTCAGGGGGGCTTATTCTGCTTGTTTTGTTGGCAGCGACAAGTGCGCGCACCGTTGCGCTTGCCCTGAACCGCATCATTGATCGTGAAATTGACCGCCGTAATCCACGAACCGCGATTCGTGAGCTGCCCAGCGGCAACATGGTTGTCTCGGAGGCTGTAGGGGTTCTGCTGGTCGGCCTTGCGTTCTATTTTCTCTCTGCCGGTCTTATTTCAACGTTCTGTCTTGTGCTTTCTCCACTTCCCTTGATGATCTTCGCTCTTTATCCCTACATGAAGCGGTTCACACCCTTGGCACATTTCGGCGTCGGATTGGGACTTGCTATGGCCCCGTTGGGTGGCTGGTTTGCGGTTCAACAATCGTTTGAGAACATCATTCCGGGCGTTCTTCTGTCAGTGTTCACGCTCTTGTGGGTAGCGGGCTTCGACATCATCTATTCAACACTGGATGAGATGTTCGATAGGCAGGAGAATCTCTACTCTTTCAGCGCAAAGTATGGGAAGGCAAAGGCGCTCAAGATCTCTGGGGTGCTGCATGTCGCCGCGTTCGGTATTCTGGCTCTTTTGTTCGTAATATACATCAAGGCGATTGCTGCCTTGCCGTTTCTCGTTGTCTCTGGCTATCTGCTTTATCTTGAACACAAGAAAGCTGACGACGTTGAGCTCGCGTTCTTCAAGATCAATGCAGTGCTCGGATTTACAGTCTTTGGGATGGTGGTTGCCGGGGTTTATTTTCCGTGAGAATCGTCCTCGGCATTACGGGATCATCAGGTGCGATCTATGCAAGGGAGTTTCTTCAGCAGTGCAGTGAAGAAAAGTTTCTTGTAGTGAGCAAGTGGGGAAAGGTTCTCTTGAAAGATGAACTTGGGATAACGACAAAGGACCTGCAGCCCCTCGTCAAGCGGGAGTTCTCCGATGATGATCTCACTGCGCCCTTTGCTTCCGGTTCGAACAAGTTCGATGCGTTTGTCATCCTCCCTTGTTCAACGTCAACCTTGGGGAAGATAGCTTCAGGAATAGGAGAAACCTTGATTACTCGAATCGCTCAGGTGGCACTCAAAGAACGGTTCAAGCTTGTTCTTTGCGTCAGGGAAACCCCCCTTTCGACGGTTGCTCTTGAGCAGTGTGCAAAGCTTTCCCGTGACGGTGTGGTTATCATGCCCATCTCGCCACCGCTCTATTTTGTTCCCAAGACGGTTGATGAATACGTGAGAGCGTTTGTTGATAAGGTCTTGGGCGTCATCGGTGTGAGAACGTCCAAAGGTTGGCGTTCGGAGGAGTTGGAATAATGTTGGCTAAAAACGAATGAAGTTCCCTGCACTCGGTGAGTTTGTTCGGTACCTGGAGTCTGTTGGCGAACTTCATCGGGTGAAGGCGCCGGTTGATCCTCATCTCGAAATCACAGAGATTGCCACACGGGCGCTGAAAGAACAAAAACCCGCTCTGCTCTTTGAAAATGTAAAAGGCTCTCACTTCCCATTAGCGATCAACGTGCTCGCGTCGCAGCGTCGGGTTGAGCTGGCGTTGGGTAAGCATCCCGACGAACTCGGCGAAGAACTCATCAATTTCGTCGAGCAAGCGATGCCGCCAAAACTCAACGTCCTGTGGCGACACCGGGCGATGGTTCGAAAGTTCCTTGCCGCCCGTCCGAAGCGAATCGCACGCGGCATCTCGCAGGAGGTCGTCGAGGAACCGAATCTCGATTCGCTTCCGATCCAGACATGTTGGCCCGAAGACGGAGGACGGTTTGTTACACTGGGACAAGTCTTCACTTACGATCCGTTAGATCAGCGACGCAATGTTGGTATCTACCGGATGCATGTGTATGATCGACGCACGACGGGAATGCATTGGCAAATTCAGAAGGGGGGAGGATTTCATTACGCTCGCGCCGAACAACGTCAGCAAGACCTTGAGGTAGCCGTGGCGCTTGGAACCGATCCCGCTCTTTTGCTCGCGGCGGTGGCAGCATTGCCTGAAGGAATTGACGAGATTCAGTTTGCTTCGTTCTTGAGGGGTTCGCCGATTCCAATGGTCCGAGCAAAAAATCTTTCGATCGCAGTACCGGCAAATGCCGAGTTTGTGCTTGAAGGTATTGTTCCGAAAGGTGAGCGAAGAATGGAAGGACCATTTGGAGATCACTTCGGGCATTATTCGCATGCAGCTCCGTTCCCGGTCTTTCATGTGCGCACGGTGACACATCGAAAGAATGCCATCTATCCCGCAACGGTCGTCGGCATTCCACCGATGGAGGATAAGTTTATCGGTGATGCGACACAGCAGATTCTCGGTCCACTTGCGAGAATGATCCACAAGGAAGTACGCTCCGTTTGGGCGTACTATGAAGCAGGATTTCACAATCTTCTCGTGGTTTCTGTAGAGGAGCGCTATCACAAGGAGGCGATGAAGGCCGCGCTGGGTCTGTTAGGGACCGGGCAGCTATCATTAACGAAGTGCCTTATCCTTGTATCCGCCAAGGTTGACGTGCGTGACTGGCGCTCTGTGCTGCGTGAGATCCGAGAAAACTTCGATCCACATTTTGATTTTGTGTTGGTTCCCAAAGTCCCACTCGATACTCTCGATTTCACGAGCTTCAAGATGGAGCTTGGAAGCAAGATGATTTTGGACGCAACAGAAAAGCCCGTCCGCATGAGCCAAAGGCTCACAAAGAAGAAGAGCGTTGGCTCGGGCCGAGTTGAGGAATACGTCAAGCGGATGGTTCAACGTGAGCATGGAATCCTTGACGCCCGGCTTGTTGATGGATGTTTGTTGCTCGTGAAGGTGCGTGGGGAAGGGCGAGGCGTTGTGGAAAAACTCGTGAAAAAGAAGGAACTTGAAGCAATCAAGATCGTGGCTGTGGTGAGTGATGATGTCAATATCCACGATCAGGAAAACTACATTTGGGGTGTGTTCACGCGTTTCGATTGCGAGCGCGATGTGGTTTTCTCAGAGCAGCGAATGATCGGCATTTCGCCGATCTACAAAGGTGTCACGGGAATTGATGCCACCTGGAAAAAAGGATACCCAAAACCGTTGGTGATGGACAGACGCATTGTAAAGCGCGTTGACCAACGTTGGAAAGAATACTGGTCATGACAGAATCAATTCATTTTCGTGATTCAAAGCTCGTCCCAATTTGGGAGAAGGTGCGAGCCGGCGACCGTCTTTCGAAAGAAGACGGGATAGCACTGTTCGAGTCACCTGACCTTATCTCAATCGGCAAGATGGCGCATTGGGTTCAGCGTTCCAAGAGCGGCGATGCAGTGTACTATGTGCTGAACCAGAAAATCGAGCCGACAAACATCTGCGTGCTCTCCTGCAAGTTCTGTGACTTCGCGACAAAGGCAGGCCGTCCGGATGCATACGAAATGACGATTCATGAGATCTTGCATAAGCTCACTCCGGAGATCCATGAAGTGCACATTACGGGCGGGCTTCATCCGGATTGGGAATGGGAGTACTATCTGGAGATGCTCCGGCAGATCAAGTCTAACTTCCCGAATGTTGACATCAAAGCATTCACGGCGGTGGAGATTGACTTCTTCCACAAGAAATTCAAAATTCCGATGGAAGATGTTCTGATTCAATTGAAGGAAGCCGGCCTTCGAACAATGCCGGGGGGCGGGGCGGAGGTGTTTTCTGAGCGCGTACGACGGCTCTTGTTTAACCAGAAGATCGGCACGAAGACCTGGTTCGAAATTCACAAGACTGCTCATAGACTTGGTATCCCTTCTAATTGCACAATCCTTTACGGCCACATTGAGACGATCGAAGAGCGCGTCGTGCACATGCTGAAGGTCCGCGAAGTACAGGATGAAACCGGTGGATTTTTGAGCTTCATACCGCTTGCGTTTCAACCGGGAGATACGGGCATCAAGCCCGCGGGGCGATTCACATCCGCTATTGATGATCTAAAGATGATCGCGGTCTCGAGATTGATGCTCGATAACATTCCGCACATCAAGGCTTACTGGGTGATGCTTACGGAAGAAGTCGCATCTGTGGCTCTCAATTTTGGCGCCGATGATATGGATGGAACGGTCGGCGGAGAGAAGATCGCTCATGACGCAGGGGCCGTCAGTCCTATGAAGCTAGCGAAAGATCACATCATCAAGATCATCAGAGATGCGGGAAAGATTCCGGTCGAGCGCGATGTCTATTATAATCCGTTGAATCTTGCTGCGGAGAATGTCATCGGAAAGATTCCTTACTTAAATTCTGTTCCGTTTTATCAATACCTTGAACGACGGCAGTTCAAGCTCATGCCAATGTCGCCGCGACGGATGGGTGAGCTTGCAAAGAAGGGTCAGATAGATGGGGGATTGTTCTCGCTTGTTGATTATCTTCAGCAAGAGAAGAGTTTCGAACTCCTGAACTATTGCATTGCCACACGCGACCAGGTCAAGAGTGTGTTGCTGTTTTCCAACCACGGCTGGAAGGACTTGAACGGAAAGAAGATTGGAATTACCGATGACACAGCAACTTCCGTCAAGCTCCTCAAGATCCTGCTTGAACGAAAACATGGAGTCAAAGCTCACTTCCAGCGCATGCACACCGGCGTGAACGATCTGCGGGAGTATGATGCAGTGTTGCTCATTGGCGATGAAGCGTTACGGCACAGAAAGAAGGGACTCTCTGGATTTGAGATCGTGTACGATCTGGCAACAGAGTGGTACGAATGGCAGAATCTCCCCTTTGTCTTTGCCGTGTGGGCGATCAAGAATACTGTTTCAAAGGAGAGACGGAACGAGCTGAGATCGTTGATTTCGGCATCGCTCGAGAAAGGGGAAATGGATTTTGCCGCCGTCGGAGCGCAACATGCAAAGTCGTTAGGTCTCACGACGGGGGAAGCATCGGAGTATCTTTCGGCGTTCAATTACCGGCTCGGTGAGAGAGAGCGGGCCGCAATGGAGCTTTTCAGAACTTTGTTGCTTGAAACAGAAACTCGAAATGTTGTATCATCCGGTCAGGGAACTGAATCACTCAATGGCTGAAGATATTCTCAAGAAATTAGAAGAGCTAATCAATCAAGGTACTGAACTTGCCCCGCTTGGTGGGTTCGAGTTTTCCGGATACAATGCGCGGTTGCAGAACAAGTATCTCGAATGGCGCAAGGGGTGTCTCGAAGCACTGGAGCATGTTGGCCCGATTGGCTTTCCGCACAAAAGTAAGATTGCTGGTGACGCGAATGGAGGTTTCTTCTTTCAACCTTCTGCCCAGTTGATCTTGAACCAGATGAAAGAGCTTCATGACAAACTGAAAGCGTCGCCCGATCTTGCGGCTGCTGCCCCAGCTCCCCCTGCAGCAACTGTGACACCTGCTTCAACGCCAGCTGCTGAAACCTCTGGTGGTGCGCGCGTCTTGAAACCACCACCAAAACCCGCTGCTGCCTCCGTGCCAGCGCCCGCGCCTCCCTCCGTGCCGGCGCCCGCGCCTGCCACTCAACCGGCTGCCGCTTCCGCGGCGGACGGCACCTTGAAAAAGATATACGTGATCGGAGAGAAAGGAGATCCACTTCGTCTCCAACTTTCTGACTTCCTGAAAGAGATTGGTTTGGAAGAGATCTCTCTCAACCGTGAGAAGGGAACGATGCTTAGTCTGGAGTCTATTGGAGATCGCACGGATGTCAAGTTTGCTTTCTTTGTTCTCAACTCTTCGGATTTGGGGTATGCCATGTTCGAGTTGGGGCACTTCGTCGGACAACTTGGGAAGAACCATGTATGCGTAGTACACATGACCGATGTTGATTTTCCAAAGAACGTTCCCGGCGTCGTGCTCAAACCGATCGTGGTCAAGTTGGAAGAGGCAAGCTTCAGTCTCATGAAAGAACTGAAAAACGCAGGATACAAGGTGTCGATCTAATATGACCATTGAATCAATCACGAAGAAGGTTCGATCTGCCGAACGTTTCGGCGAGTCTTCGGCGAGCTCAGCCGAGCCGCTCACGTCGAGCCGGCTCTCACCTCGTGAGGGATCATTTCTTCTTCAGAATGCTGAATTGCTTGATCTGGGCGCTTTGGCGAACGAGATTCGATTTAAGAAGAACCCTAAGCCGTCGGTCACGTTCGTTGTCGACACAAATCCGAACTACACAAACGTTTGTAACGTCGACTGTATCTTCTGTGCTTTCTACCGGCATCCGGGAGATGAGGGGGAGTACACGTACTCTGCAGATCATATGATTCAAAAGTTCAAGGAGTCTGCCGCAGCGGGAGTCACGACAGTTCTCCTTCAAGGCGGAGTCAACCCGGCTTTGCCGTTTGAGTACTATATAGAGCTTGTCGAGCGGACCATCAAAGAAGTTCCGGAAGTTTATCCGCATTTCTTTTCAACGTCCGAGATTATTGGGATGGCGCAGGTATCCGGGCAATCGAGGAAAGAAGTTCTGGAGCGCCTTTGGAAGGCCGGGCTTCGCTCGATTCCGGGTGGTGGTGCTGAGATTCTCGCAGACCGGGTAAAGCAGAAGATCAGCAGCAAGAAGGGATCTTCAGCCGATTGGTTGAATGTCATGCGTGAAGCGCATCAGATTGGCTATCGTTCAACTGCAACGATGATGTACGGTCATCTCGAAAAGGACGAAGAGATTGTGGAACATCTCGAGAGCATCCGGGCGTTGCAGGATGAAACAGGTGGCTTTACGGCGTTCATTCCGTGGTCGTTCAAGCCGGGGAACACACCGCTCGAAAAGATTATTCCGCATTATGCCACGCCGAAGCGCTACTTGGAAATGATTGCATTCTCCCGAATCTACTTGGACAATTTCCAGCATATTCAGGCGTCGTGGTTTTCAGAAGGGAAGAAGACAGGCCAGATTGCGTTACACTTTGGCGCCGACGATTTTGGCGGGACGCTTCTCGAAGAGAACGTACACGCGGCAGCGAACTTCGTGAACAAGACGAATACTGAAGAGTGCAAAGAGTTGATTCGTGAATCGGGGTTTACGCCAGTGCAGAGGACAACGTTGTACGAGATTCTCCACGTTTTCGAACAGACTGCAGCAGCCTGAGACTTACACGGAATCTACAAGTCCGGTCATGTTCTCAAAGAAGATCTTCTTCAAATCCCCAATCGGAATTCTCATCTCCTGAGTAAGCTTCAACTGATTATCAATGATGTCATACCGGTAACCACGCGGCAACATTCCTGAATCCGACCCAAAGAGGATTCTCCCCGAACCAAACACCTGCAAGAATTTCTGGAACACTTGCCTTAAGTCCGGCTTATCGGGATGATCCGCCATCCATGAATTCGACCCCGCAGTGTCCACATACACATTCGGACACTCTTTTCCGACCTCCAGTGTTTCTTGCATCTTGCCTGCGCCAAAATTCGGGATCACAAACTTGATTCCGGGGAATTTCTTCGTCACCGGAATCAGATCTTTCGGATTCGCGAATTGATCGTTAATGGTTGCTGGAATTCCCGCATAATCACGAGGGCGAATATTGAGCTTACCGAACTGTACGTAGACAATTGCCTTGCATTCCTGCGCAAGGTTGTACAGTGGGTAGAGCCATTCGTCATTGACACTAATGTGGTAAAGGGATGGATACAAAAAGAAGCCGCGAAGCTTGTCTTGCTTGAGACGCTTCTCGGCATTTTCCATGAGAACACTTGAGTTCGGGTCAACGGTAAAGAATCCAGTAAAGCGATTTGGGAAGGCCTGCACTGCGCTGACCACAGAATCTTCATCTCCGGGCATGCTGCCGATCAGTACCACGCGTTCGATTTTCCATTTATCAATAATGTCTACCCATCGCTTTGCAAGTTGAACCGGATCTTCACCGGGAATCTCAATATGACCTTTCGCTGCAAGATTCTTTAACTCGGTGTTGATGTCGAGGCGATTCTGCTTCTGTTTTACAAGAAAACGAAAAAAAGAATTCGAATAAAAGTGAAAATGTGCATCAAATATTTTGAAGAGACCGATCATTCTTGTCTTTGTGTCAATACAACTCGATTGTTGGTACTTCTGGAATTAATCCGCGTTCCTTCCCTAATCGCAGAAGTAGCTCAATGGCTTTCTTTCCACGGTCGCCCATATCGACCGTCAATTCACTGACGTACATCTTGACGAATTGCTCGCCGAGTTGTTTGTCGATTCCGCGTCCATACTGTAGCGCATAGGGGATTGATTCGCGCTGGTGCGTATATCCGTAATGGATACTCTGTTTGAGCGCATCGGACAATGTGCGCGCAAGTTCTTCGCCCAGATCTTTTCTTACTACGTCGAGCCCCAGGGGAAGGGGAAGGTGATCAAACTTCTTCGCCCACAACTCACCAAAGTCGATGATCTTGTGAAAACCCTGCTCTCGATAGGTAATCTGCCCTTCATGGATGAGAAGCCCGGCATCGAACTCACCACTCGCAACACGTTCCATGATCTGATCGAATGGAATATCAATATTCTGGATGCCATCCGTGAAGATATTGAACAACAGTGTCGCTGTCGTGAGCTTTCCGGGCGTTGCGACGGTTTTACCGCGCAACTCTTCGAGTGTCGTGTATTTCTTTGAGACGATGACGGGACCATATCCTTCGCCCATGCTTGCACCGGTTGCCATGATCCAGTATTTGTCGGCAACGTAAGCATAAGCGTGTGCTGAAATGGCAGTCACTTCAAGCTCGCCAGTCATTGCTCGCAGATTCAGTGATTGAATATCTTCAAGCACGTGCTGAATCGCAATCCCCTCAAGCTTCACTTTCCCGCTTGAAAGTCCGTAAAACATGAATGCATCGTCAGGATCGGGGCTGTGCCCGACTCGGAGAATACGGTCTGCAACGCCTAAAGTGGAAGTTTCACTCTTTGATACCAACATAAATTGTTGCAATTCCAAATGTTAGTGAAAGCCGTTCTGTTTTCAAAAACCCGATTGATTGCAAGATCTCGAGAAACGTGTCGCCATCGGGAAACTGAGCGACTGTGGATGGAAGATAGGCGTAAGCCTCCTTGTCGCCTGAAATGATTCTTCCAAGCATAGGAAGAACGTAATTGAAGTAGAAACCGTACAATTGCTTGATGGGAAAGATTCGAGGATGAGAGAACTCGAGAACCACGAGTGCACCTCCTCTGCGAAGTACGCGATGCATTTCCGAAAGACCTTTTGCAAGATCTGAAAAATTCCGCACTCCAAAAGCAACGCTCACAGCATCAAATGATTCAGTTTCGTAGGATAGCTGTTCCACTGATTGTTCTTCGAAGACAAATCTTGTCGATTTGCCGAGTTTGTCCACTTTCCGCCGGGCAATGCTGAGCATGGTCGGAGCGATGTCAATTCCGACGATCTGTTTAGGTGCCAGGGCAGCGAGAGCAATGGCCATGTCACCAGTTCCCGTAGCAACATCGAGGATACGTTTTGGAGAGTGTAGAGAAAGAACTTCGACTGCCTTCTTTCGCCAGAGGATATCGAATCCCGAGCTGAGAAAGTGATTCAGGAAGTCGTACTGATACGCAATACGTTCAAAGAGTGATCGTACATATTCTTGATTGTACGTTGTTCGCGGATGGACGGACGAAGATCCGAGGGGCTCATTCGGCTTATCTGTGTTGTTCTTGTTCGAAGCCGTATTCTGTGGTTCGTTGGGGGAATTCGTCTGAGCGTCGATTTGATTTGTCAGTGGTAAGGTCTGCATGCGTCACATCTTCATTTGAAGCGTGCCAAATATAGCGAAGAGTGCTCTGAATTCCAACCTGATTTTTGGTTTGATTCATCGATCTCAAGTTGATTCTCGCACCCCAATTCGGTACTTTTGCCTTCGTATGAAATCCCTGCACTTTCTCTTTCTCGTTTGTCTCCTCCTTTCGTGCGATGGTGGATTAACTCCGCCCCCTGCATTTGATCCAGGGTTTGGCGGTACGATCACATTCGAATCATGGCCACCGAGTGATAGTCTCGTCAACGTGTGGCTGTTTGCGTCTCAGATCTATCCGCTCGATTCTATCAAGATCTTCGAAGGATTGTTTACCACAAGGAAGATCTTTCTCTACCCCGGATTGACCCAAAGTCTGCCGCGCTACGTTGATTCAGTCGCGTATTCATTTGCACCATTGGAAGTCGGCTATTATCGTTACATTGGCATCATCCAACAGTTTAACATGCAACTCTCTATTCGCAGTTTCCGTGTCGTCGGAGTGTACAAAAACCCGGCGGACACACTATTGCCGGGGGAGGTCGATGTGCGAGATTTCTCTTTCATGAGCGGAATAAATATCAAAGCGAATTTCAGAAACCTTCCGCCTCAACCTTTCTGATAATGAAAAAACGACTTCTTATCATTTGCATTGCCTTGAATGCTGCTATTTGCACGGCGCAGATTACCGGCTCAATCGTCGGCAAAGTGATTGATGGCGAAACCAAGCACCCACTCTCTGGGGCGAACGTGACAATTCGTGGAACTTTCATCGGAACCGCATCGAACGATGATGGAGAATTCCGACTTCTCAGGATTGCTCCGGGCACATACACAGTCGTAGTTTCGATGCTAGGATATCATCGCACGGTGGACGAAGTAAAAGTGAATGCCGGTAAGGAATCCCGAATTGATGTCACGTTGAAGCCGGCCATTATTCAGACTGAACAAATTGTCATCACTGCCAGTCGAAGAGAACAAAGCCTGCAGGAAGTTCCGGTGAGTATTTCAACAGTGACAGCCCAAACCTTGGTTGATCGTAATTCGATCACACTCGATGATGCATTGCGGTATGTCCCGGGGGTGAACTTCACCCAGGATCAAGTGAACATCCGTGGGTCATCCGGGTACAGTCGGGGCGTAGGAAGCCGCGTGCTGTTATTACTGGATGGAGCGCCATATCTTACGGGGGATACGGGTGAGATAAGCTGGGAAGTCATTCCCGTGCACCAAATTGAGCGGATCGAAGTCGTGAAAGGGGCAGGCTCAGCACTCTACGGTTCGTCTGCGCTTGGGGGTGTCATCAATGTCATCACAAAAGAAGCGACTGAGGGAAGTGAGTTTCGCTTCCGGCTGTTCAGCGGCATGTACGACAATCCGCGTTACCCGGAGTGGAAGTGGTCTTCAAAGAAGCGATTTAACTCAGGGATTCTCGGTACGTATGGAGGTCGATCGGGACCTTTAAGCTACATCCTGAGTGTTGGACGAACGGTTGATGAAAGCTATCGCGAGAATGATACGTATCATCGTTGGAGTTTCTACTCAAAAACGAAATACGATCTTTCAACGTACCGAAGCATAAGTCTCTCAGCAAACTATCTGACCAGGACACACGGTAACTTCATCTGGTGGAAGAGTCGAAGAGAGGCGACGCGCCCGGATGATGAACAGCGAAACGGAGAGGTCACTTCGAACCGTGGGAGTGTCACTGCAACGTACAAAGAGTTTCTCTCCGACAAACTGTTCTACACCGTGCGCGTTCAGTATTTTGGGAACTTCTGGCGGGACGATAGTTTGGGGAGAGTGAACAATGTGAGCGCTTCCCACTTATTTCATGGAGACGCAGTGGCGACCTATGAGCTTAGCTCGGAGAACTTTCTCACGGCTGGAGGCTCGGCAAATTATGACATCGTTCATTCCAATCTCTTCGAAGTTCTCGGGATCAAGAAAGCTGCCCCGAAAGGTGTGGGTCAAGCGTTATACATTCAGGATGAACTTCGATTTGGACGTGCCATGCGTTTAACAGTTGGGCTCCGGTACGATAATCAAAAAGTCTCGGCACTTGTGGCAGGCTCGGAAATCAACCCGAAACTTGGCTTCACATACAGTCTTGACGATGCAACAACGGTGCGAGCTTCGTATGGGGCAGGGTTTCGGTATCCATCAATCGCAGAAGTTTTCACCGAGACATCGGTGGGGATTGCTACAATTCGTCCAAATCTCAACATCCGATCTGAACGAAGCCAATCATACGAAGTTGGCGGCACGCACAGATTCGGTGAGATGGCCTTGCTCGATGCTGCTCTGTTCCACACTGAATTGGAGAACCTGATCGAGGCTGGCATCTACAGAGATTCGACGGGCTACTTCGTTCAATTCGATAATGTGGTCAAGGCGAGGATTGATGGGGGAGAGATGGGGTTGAAAACATATTGGTTCGGTGGAGCAATCTGGACTGATCTCGGCTACACCTATGTTTGGGCGAGAGATCTGATCCGAAAGATCGCACTGAAGTTTCGGCCGCGCCATCTTCTTCATGTTTCTGTCGGGGCAACTGAAGGCCTATTTCGTACGGCAATTGATTTTCGCTACATCAGTCGCCCTGAAACAATTGATGAGAACCTTGCTGGTTTTGTCACTCACTATGATGCTCGTGTCCCGATAAAGGTCGTTGATCTGCGTGCCTCGTATGTGCTATCAGATTTCGGGTTGCCAATGCAAGTCGGACTTAACATCAGAAACCTCCTGAATTACCATTACGTGGAAGTGTCCGGCAATCTTGCGCCCATTCGAACATTTTTTCTTTCCATCGAAGGGGTTCTGTAAGTCACGAAGTGATGCGAGCCTGTGTGAAAAGTCCGAACTCACCCTAAATCCCTCTCTAAGGAAGAGAGGGACTTATCGAATCTGCGCTTAATTCTCCCCTTCTCTTCTTAAGAGAAGGGGCCGGGGGATGAGTTCCGAGGTTTTCAGCAGGCTCGATGCCCTTCGGCACTTGAGCCTCGCCTTGATACAGTCTTGGGATTGGAGTATTTTGTCACAGGAAACAGAAGCTTATGTCCCAAAGGGATGGATTCCCACTCATTGACTCTCACGCACATTTGTTTGGCGAAGAATTCAAAGAAGACATGGGTGCCGTGCTTCAACGCGCTCGCGACGCAGGCGTGGAGAGAATTGTCGTTCCCGGAACTACGCTTGAAACGAGCGGCGAAGCAATCGAGCTTGCAGATAAGTATTCTTTTGTTTACGCTGCAGTCGGTTATCACCCCCATGAAGCATCGAAAGCTTCGGACACGCTTCTGTCGGAAATCGAACAACTGACCCATCATCCAAAGGTAGTTGCGATTGGAGAAGTGGGGCTTGATTACTACTATGACTTTGCCCCGAAGGAAGTTCAGCAGAGTGTGTTCAAAGCTCAGATGGAGATCGCTGCTCGCCGTAACTTGCCGTTGATCGTACATACTCGTGATTCGATGGCGGAAGCTATTTCGCTCGTATCAGGGTTCGTCGAGAAACATCCTTCGTGGTGTAGGAAGCAAGGGAGTGATGGCGCTGGAGCGCGTGGAGTGTTCCATTGTTTTGCGGGAGACGAGGAACAAGCGCGGCAGTTGTTTGCGCTCGGATTCTACGTTTCGTATCCGGGAATCGTCACGTTCAAGAAGTCGCCAGTTCTAGAAACATTACGGCAGATTGGCCTTGATCGACTCTTGATCGAAACAGATTCACCGTATCTTTCACCCGTCCCCTTTCGCGGAAAAAGAAACGAGCCTTCATATCTTCCGCTTATAGCTCAGAAGGTCGCCGAAGTCCTGGAATTGCCGGTTCAAACTGTTGCAGAAAAAACTACGATGAATGCTGAAATGTTGTTCTCCCTTCAGCCGGCTTCGATTGGCTTACCTGAGAGAGCGCATTAACATGTCAGAACACGCAAGCATATTTGATATTCTGGGACCGATCATGATCGGCCCATCCAGCTCGCACACAGCCGGTGCGAGCCGTATTGGATACATTGCCCGACAACTTCTGCGAGACAAACCGAAGAAGGCGTTCATCACTCTCTACAATTCCTTTGCGAAAACACACAAGGGCCATGGCACAGACAGGGCAATTGTCGGCGGGATCCTTGGTTTCGGACCGGACGACGAGCGGATCAAGACCTC
>JANONN010000334.1:0-8733 GCA_031420835.1 Ignavibacteriales bacterium
CGCCTCTATTCTGAAGATCCGAGCGCCGTGAAGAACGGAGGCGATTTGGGTTTTTTTCAAGCGGGTCGAATGGTAACGGAATTTGAAGATGTATGCTACTTCCTAAAGATTGGCGAGTACACGCAAAAACCAGTACGAACAAGATTTGGCTACCACATCATCAAACTGACTGACCGCAAGCCGAACCAAGGGTCTGTACGGATCAGCCACATTTTGAAAAAATTCAACAACGACCAATCAGATTCGTTAGCCGTGCGTGATTCTGTGTACGCGCTCTTCGAAAAACTCCGTAGCGGAATGGACTTCACCAAAGCGGCTCAAGAACAGAGCGATGACCCTCAAAATGGACCACTCGGCGGTGATCTTGGTTTCTATGAATGGCC
This sequence comes from Ignavibacteriales bacterium, assembly GCA_031420835.1. Taxonomy (GTDB): domain Bacteria; phylum Bacteroidota; class Ignavibacteria; order UBA10030; family UBA10030; genus JANONN01. Next base: position 384 of record JANONN010000334.1, read on the forward strand.
GCAACTCCCGCCGGAGATCTCCAACCACCTCTTTGATCATCCCAACCAGAGGCTCTTCGAGCCGGTGCGAATGCCCTATGGGTATCACATCTTGCTGGTAACAGCGAGGAAATCCCCGCTAACATACGAGGAGATTGAAAAAGACTTACGCAATCAATATCAACAGATGCGCTATGCGAATGATTACCAGGAGTATGTTCACGCTCTCAAGAAAACATACAGTCTGAATTTCGACGTCAGACTTCTTCATGAAATCACACACGCCTTCGATTCAACGCTCACGCCGAGCGCAGAGAATTGGAATGCATCGATCCCAGACGAGCTTAGAGGTAAAGTGTTGTTTCAGTACGGCAGTAAGCCCCTAAATGCTGCACTTCGGGGCAAGTCATACACTGTCGCCGATTTGTTCCGTCAACTTGAGAGTTCGGATGAGTTTCGAATGACAGCGTTAACGACCGGGAATCTGGAGCAAATCATTGAGCGCGTTTCTGAACTCAAAGTGATGGAAGAACATGCATTGAAAGCTGTGGAGCGCCATCCGCAATTCGGAAAGTTGATGAATGAGTATCAAGACGGGATCCTTCTGTATCGGCTCGAGCAAGAAGAAGTATGGAAGAAGATTCAAGTGAACGATTCTTTGCTTCGCGCATATTTTGAGGAGAACAAAGAGAAATTGCTGTTTCCTCACCGTGTGTCTTTCGTGGAAATTCATGTCAAATCAGAGGCGCTTGCAGAATCACTCTATGCACGAGTTTTGAAGGGAGAGAAGATCGAGGAGCTTGCAGCACAATATACCGAGCGTCCAGGTTTTCGTGAGCGGAAGGGTCTCTGGGATCTTCAACCATTCGGGACAAACAATCTATCGGCAATGCTCGTTACCGCTCCGATTGATAGCGTATCATCCCCGATTGTTTTTGAGAATGGGTGGTCCATCGTGAAAGTAGTCAGCAAAGAAAAACCCCGTGTCAAGACTTTCGAGGAAGCAGCACCCGATATAGCAAGCAGATATCAGGAGTACGCATCTCAGCGCCGCGAACAGGAGTGGATTGAAGAACTGAAAAAGAAGCACGGTGTTACAGTGCATAAAGAGGGGCTTGCAGAGGCGTTTAAGCGGAGGAAGAGTGAAAACCGCTAATACTCTGATTCTCATTGCAGCGTTTCTTCTCGCCTCGTGCAAACAGACCGAAGCCCCTAAGACGCCATTAGCGCGTGTTGATAATGAAACCCTCACGCTGGAATACGTTCAGTCGATGCTCGATTCCGACAGCACTCCTTCACATGCTCAACTACAGGAGTACACACAGCGATGGATCGTCAACGAGCTGCTGTATCGAGAAGCGATTCGACGCTCCATTGACAATTCTGAAGAATTGAAGTCAAGAGTTGAGTCTGCGCGCAGGCAGCTTGTTGTCAATGCTCTCCTTGATGACGTTATCAATCGTTCCACCTCGGTTGAAAGTGCGTCAGAAAACGTCGCTGCGTATTACAACACCCACAAGAATGAATTCTCTCTTCCGACCGATGTTGCGCTCCTGAGCTTTGCTCTCTTTCGTGATCGCGAAGCTGCGAATACTTTCAGGACGAAGGTTCTGCGCGGAACATCGTGGAATGACGCCCTTGAACAACTGCAGAACAATCCACAACAAGCGCCGTCGCTCGTCGCGCGAATCGATTCAAGTTATTTCACGTCATCAACGCTCTTTCCACCGGAGCTATGGCGGGTGGCTTCAGCTTCTCAGCGGACCGAACCATCGTTCGCCATTCGCACCGACGATGGGTTCTACTGTCTGATCGTCTGGAAATTTCTTCGACAGGGACAACTCGCCGACATTGAGTATGTGGAGAAAGAAATTCGCGGACGGCTCGCTATTGATCACAGACGGCAGGCGGTTGATTCATTATTGGAGAACTTACGCGCGCGACACGTTGTTGAAGTGTTCATCTCCTCCTTGCCGCCTGACGGCGCGCGAACAAAAGAATAGGATCAACTTCTATGAAAGTTTCCTTCATTGTTACTCTGGTCTTTCTCGCAACGTCCACATCAAATCTCCTTCAATCTCAAACCTTAGTTGACCGGATTGTCGCTGTGGTGGACAAAGAGATCATCACTGAGTCTGAGATTCAGGAGCGAATCAATTTCACCGTCCTGCAGAACAGAGTCGATCCGGCGGCGCCGGGCTTGAGGAAGCAAGTTCTGGACGCCCTTGTAGCCGAGAAGCTCATTCTTGCGCAAGCCCTCATAGACAGTGTGACCATATCAGAGGATGAGGTATCTCGTTCCCTCGACATGCTAATGCAGAATCTCATTCGACAAGCCGGCTCCGAAGAACGCGTTGAGCAACACTATGGAATGCCATTGAACCGGCTGAAGCGGGAATACCGTAGCGAACGGCGGAAACAAATGCTTGTGGAGAGGGTTAGGCAGATGCGTGAGGCGACGATTCATGTTACTCGACGCGAAGCAGAGGAGTTCTTCGAATCGTATCGAGACTCGCTGCCGAACGTCCCCGAGCAGTATGAGATCAGCCATATCTTGATCGCGCCGAAACTAGATACAACTGTTGAGCTTGAGACTCGCGCCAAACTCAAGGCAATTTTGGATAGTATTCGGGCAGGAGGAGACTTTGCCTCGTTTGCGCGCAGGTACTCGCAAGATGGTACGGCCTCGGGCGGCGGCGACTTAGGTTGGGCAAAGCGCGGCGACTATGTGCGCGACTTTGAAGAAGCCGTATATCGCTTGCAAGAAGGGCAAACTTCCAACATTGTCAAAACGCAATTTGGATTTCACGTCGTGCAGCTTGTTGAACGGCGCGGGGAGTCCGTTCATGCACGGCACATTTTGCTTCGCATTGAGCGAAGCGCCTCCACGGACTCTGCTGCCGTACAGCAGTTGAGGGAATTGCGCGAGCGCATTCTCAAAGGGGAATCCTCCGAAGAAGTCCATTCGGACTTTGCGGAGTTGGCGCGTAAGCACTCCGAGGATGAAGATACAAAAAAGAGGGGGGGCGACCTTGGACGCATTACGTTCGACCAGTTTGAGCAACCGGAGATCATTCCATATATCAAAGACCTGAAAGCAGGCGAAGTGAGCGAGCCACATCGTGTGCGCACCGCAACATCGTATGCTTATCAGATTATCCTTGTAAAGATGCGGATTCCGGACCACGCCATGAATATGAACGACGACTATCGACGGGTGGAGCAACTTGCACTGTATGTCAAGAAGAACCGCGCCTTCAGCGAGTGGGTAGAAGATCTCAAAAAGAATATTTACTGGGAAGTGCGGATGTAACTGTCATCAGTAGTGAACTACTACACATACACACGGATATTCAAATTATGAACGACGTCGATTCGGCAAAACAACTCACCAACGCCTACAAAGAGCTTTGCACAGAGATCGGCAAAGTTATCGTCGGCCAGCATGAGATCATCGAGCAACTCGTGATCTCTCTCCTTTCTCGTGGACATTGTCTGCTGATCGGTGTGCCGGGACTTGCGAAGACGCTCCTTATCAAGACGCTGGCGGAAGTCCTTGAATTGAAGTTCAGCCGCATCCAGTTCACTCCCGATCTGATGCCGAGCGACATCACCGGCACGGAGATCATTGAAGAGAATGTTTCGACGGGCCAGAAGGCATTCAAGTTTGTGCGCGGACCTGTGTTTGCCAATATTGTGCTTGCAGATGAGATCAACCGAACGCCTCCAAAGACACAAGCCGCCCTTTTGGAAGCGATGCAGGAACATCACGTCACCGCCGCGGGAACGACCTACACACTTGATGAGCCGTTCTTCGTTCTTGCAACGCAGAACCCCATCGAGCAAGAGGGAACATATCCCCTTCCAGAAGCCCAACTTGACCGGTTCATGTTCAATTTATGGCTTGAGTACCCAACACAAACAGAAGAAATTGATATCGTGAAATCGACAACCAGTCTTTATTCCCCATCGCTCCGCCCGGTTTTGACCGGCAGCGAGATCATTGGCTTTCAGGATCTTGTCAGGCGCGTTCCCGTTGCGGACAACGTTATACAATTTGCGGTTACCCTTGTGAACCGAACGCGACCAAAATCTGAAACAGCACCAACATTCGTGAAGAATTGGATTCGTTGGGGAGCTGGACCGCGCGCTTCACAATATCTTATTCTCGGCGCAAAAGCCCTCGCCATCCTTAAAGGTCGACACACACCTGACATTGACGATGTGCGAATGATGGCAGGACCTGTTCTCCGACACCGCATTGTCACCAGTTTTAACGCAGAAGCAGAAGGAGTGGGTACGATGCAGATCATCGAGAAACTTCTTGCCGAAGCCAACTGATTTCCATGGACTGTTCGAGATGACCCGACTCTCATTTCTTGTGGGCGTGTGCTTTGCGCTTCTTAGCCTTCAAGAACTTAGCGCGCAATCCTCGGAACCAGCAAGACAGTGGTTGTTTCTTCGAGAACGAGACCACTCGACGCTTTCTCCTTCCGCTCTCGGGATTTCCGAACGGGCGTTACGACGTCGTGCAAAAGTTCTTCCTAACAACAAACTCGTTGACGCCTACGACCTTCCGCCCTCTCCTTCTCTCATCCAACAAATCCAATCATCTGGCGCGAAGGTCCATTCCGTCTCTCGATGGCTGAATGCCGTCTCCGTAGAAGCGACTCCAGAGCAGCTTCGGACGATACAAGCGATCTCTTCTGTAAAAGCGATTCAACCTGTTGGTGTGCTCAAACGACGGCGTCCGATCGAGGAACCCAAGCTTCGAATTAACTCTTCGTTTCCGCTTGAGCCGCAGAGTGGTTCCAATGACTACGGGCCTTCCCTTCTGCAGCTCAAGAATATTCGGGTGAATGATGTCCATGCCCTCCGTATTACAGGCGCGGGCGTCATTGTCGGGATGATTGACGATGGATTCAACAATCATCGGACTCATCCTGCGCTTCGGAACATCAATGTCATTGCCGAGTACGACTTCATTCAACGAGATTCCAGCACTTCGCGCCGGCCGGATGAGAACCCTGCACAAGGGAATCACGGCGCGTACACATTATCCGCCTTGGCCGGATACGATCCCGGAAAGCTCATCGGCGCAGCCTACGGAGTGTCTGTCATTCTTGCAAAGACCGAGATCGAGAGCATTGAAGTGCAGATGGAGGAGGATCTCTATGTTGAAGCACTTGAGTGGATGGAGCGGCTCGGAGCTGATATTGTATCAACCTCTCTTGGATATATTGATTGGTACACTTATGCTGATCTCGATGGCAAGACCGCTATTACTTCAAAGGCTGCACGTGTGGCTGCGAGCAAGGGTGTTCTCCTTGTGACTGCCATGGGAAACGAAGGTCATTTTCGTGGCAGGTCGGACAGCACGGGAACGCTCATTGCGCCGGCTGATGCAGACAGCATTATAGCCGTCGGCGCCACTTTTTCGGACGGGGAGATTGCGAGCTTTAGTTCAACGGGTCCAACGTTTGATGGTCGAATCAAGCCTGAGATCGTGGCGCAAGGAGTCAGCGTGATCGCTGCTTCCGGAACCACATCAGGATATATTTCCGTCAGCGGAACATCCCTTTCTACACCGTTGGTTGCCGGAGTTGCTGCCCTAGTTCTCTCAGCGCATCCAGAACTTACGCCAATGGAACTTCGAGAGCGGCTTCTCAAGACTGCGACTCCCATCAGGGACGAAACTCCAAGAACTCAGTTCTATCCGAATAATTTCTATGGTTGGGGAATGACGAATGCGCTTCGTGCGTTGTTCTATCCCGCCACTCCTCCGACCACATTCACACTCCACAGCAACTTCCCGAATCCATTCAACAAAGGAACAACAATCCGTTTCGACGCACCTCGGTTCGAATACGCACGCCTCGCTGTGTACAATGTGCTTGGCCAGCATGTTCGAACACTTTTTGAAGGAGTATGCGACCTCGCTGAGAACACTGTCTATTGGGATGGTACCAACTCCAACGGAAGACCGGTGTCAACAGGCGTGTACTTCTATCGGCTTGTCGCATCGTCGTCCGTGCTCGCGGGCAAGATGTTATTTCTGAAATAAGGACATTTGTCATCCCACTTTTCGATGCCTGAACTCCATCTCGGTCTTTCATTTCATCTCCTCCTGCTTGCTGCGGCTGCCCTTGTTGCAGGCGGGCTTTCATTCTTCGTCTACCGAACGACCGTTCCGCCAATTCCTCGCCGACTTCGTATCACGCTCACGGTATTACGATCACTTGCGCTCTTCCTTCTCTTCCTCGTGATCGGCGAACCATTACTCTCGCTCGTGACTCGCACAAGGGAGAATCCCACGGTCATGGTGCTCATTGATAATTCAAAGAGCATGGGAATACGCGATGGAAAAGGAAGTCGCCAGGAGAATGTGAACAGTGTTCTCCGGTCTTCGGCGCTCGGGCGGCTTTCCAATGGTGAAATTCAGTACGCGATTGTTGATTCTCGCACGCGTGTACTCTCCGATTTTTCAACAGATTCGATTACGTTCTTAGGTGATGGGACCGATTTGGTAGCGGCGTTTCAACAGGCAAAGGAAGCGGCCGCGTCACGCAACATTCAGAGCGTTGTTCTCATCTCTGATGGTAATTCAACGACTGGATCGAATCCGATCTATGAAGCGATGGAGCTTGGCATTCCTGTCTTCACTATCGGCATCGGCGATACGAGCGAGCAGAAGGATATTCTGATTCGAAAAGCGATAACAAATGCAATCACCTATGTAGGAAATCGCGTCCCAGTGCAGATAACATTGAAGAGCACGGGATATGGCAGCGAGCGGGTGGAAGTAACATTGAGCGATGAGAAAGAAGTGGTGGACCGACGAGTCGTCACGTTGGAACGTGGGACACGAGAGTACGCATTGACCTTCGGATATGTTCCTAAAACGGAGGGGACGCAAAAGCTTACGGTGGCTGTTTCTCCGCTCCCCGGTGAACTCACGACCCAAAACAACCGCTTCTCGTTGTTCACGAGAGTGTTGAAGAGCAAGATGAAGGTGTTGATGATCGCCGGAAGTCCTAATCCCGACGTTGCGTTCATTCGTCGCGCGCTGGAGAATGATCCAAACGTCGAAGTCGTTACGCGCATCGAGCGAAGAGATGGACAATTCTACGAAGGCGACTTGACGCAGCAGATCCTTGATGAGACGGAGTGTCTCGTTCTAATAGGTTTTCCAACTACTTCAAGTTCGCTACAGACCGTCACGGCCGTCTTGCAAGCGGTTAGCTCTGGGAAAGGGGTGTTGCTTGTTCTTAGCCGCACAATTGACCTGGCGCGACTACGAATGCTTGACCAGGCGCTACCCGTCACTGTGGTGGGTGGAGCAATGCCCGCCCGCCAAAGCGGCTCGGTCGTGGCTGGCGGGGAAGAGTATCAGGCGTTTCTTTCCGTGCTGGAATCTCATCTCACGCATCCCATCATGAAGCTCACGGATGCACAAACTCCGCTTGAGACATGGTCGCACTTACCTCCTCTTTTCAAATCTCAAGCACAGTTCATTGCCAAACCGGAATCTGAGATTCTGGCACAGACGAGGATTCAAACCACGACACTTTCAGATCCGTTGCTTGTGATAAGAACGATCAATAGCCGCAAGTCGGTCGCGTTCCTTGGCTATGGTGTGTGGAGATGGAAAATGCTGTCTGATGAACGATCCACAACGGTGCTGGACCAATTCCTCAGCAATGCGGTCAGGTGGCTCACAACGCGTGAAGATGAAAAACGAGTTCGTGTGAGAACATCCAAAGAGCAGTTTACAACACAAGAAGTTGTGGACTTCACGGCGCAGGTGTATGATGAGAACTATCGCCCCATCGAAAACGCGCAGGTCGTTGCCACAATTCGTCACGACGGTCGAACACATGAACTCCGACTCGATCCAATCGGCAACGGACAGTATGAAGGATCATTGGAGGGCTTGGGGGAGGGAGATTACAAGTACTCCGCACAAGTCACCGTCAATGGGAATACCATCGGAGAGGATCGCGGCTCCTTTTCCATTGGAAATATTAACGTGGAGTTTCTCGAGACGAGGATGAATAAGCCGCTCCTCGAACAGATAGCCGCACGCACCGGAGGGAAGTATTACGATCCTTCTGCAATCGCCTCGCTCCCGAATGACATCGCATCGCTTCACAACTTCCAGCCGCGTGAACGGATCTTCTCCGATGAGATGCAAGTGTGGAGCTCGTATTGGACACTTGCCATTATTGTTGCCTTGTTCGGACTCGAGTGGTTTTTGAGAAAACGAAATGGGTTGTTGTGATCGGGGTGGGGGGGGGACAAAGCGGGGCACCAACAAACAATGGGATTAAAAAAACATAAAAAACAACAAAGGGGGTGGGAGGATGAACAA
>JANONN010000335.1:0-2321 GCA_031420835.1 Ignavibacteriales bacterium
GCTTCAAGGTAGGAACTGATCATCATTCCATTCCAACTCGCGTAGATCGTTTTGTCAACGAACGGCGCGCGCCGCTTGTTGCGGGCGATTCTGAGTTTCTCTTTTGCCTGTTCGAGAAGTAACATGACCTCATTGAGTGGCTTCTGAAGGGAGTGAGCAATCTCATCCGGCGACTTATCAACAAAGAGAACGTTCTGCCGCTGGTCATGAGGCATCTCGCCTTGCTCAAAAATATTGTAGCGAAGCTGAGCGACTTGAAATTCTTCCGGTGAAAGTGCCGCGCGCGCGTCATCAATCGTCCAGGTGAAGTAGGAGCCATCATCGCCAAACTCAACATCCGCATCTTGACTGGCGTAGAATCCGCCCTTCGCTTGGTCGGACAGCACTTCCTTCACGTATCGGAGAATGTCGAGCGCAACGAGACGAAAGAAGGGATCGCCAGTAGCTTGAAAGGCATGAACATAGTTGGAAAGAAGGGGAGCATTGTCGTACAACATCTTCTCGAAGTGTGGCACGATCCACTTTTCATCAACACTGTACCGGTGAAAACCCCCCCCAAGCTGATCGTACACCCCGCCTTTTGCCATTGCGCGAAGTGTTCTGTTAACCGTGTCCATCATCCATTGTTCGCCTGTAGCGTGATACTTCTGGAGAAGAAGTTCAATAGCGCTTGCGTGGGGGAACTTCGGCTCGGTGCCGAATCCGCCGTAGCGAACATCATGCTCACGCGACACCGCGTTCAGCGCTGATTGAATAAGACGCGGAGAAAACTCATCGTTATCAGATGAACGTGAGAGATAATTTCGCGTGAACTTTTCAACCTCATCAGCATTCTGCAACACTTTTGTCGGATCATTCTTGAATACCTCTGCAAGGGCAAGGAGGACTTTCGGGAAGCCGGGGCGGCCATACCGATCGTTGGGGGGGAAGTAAGTCCCGCCATAAAAGACTCTACCATCAGGCAAGAGGAAGGCAGTTAATGGCCAGCCACCTTGTCCGGCAATTGCGCTGACCGCGGCTTGATACCGGGCATCAACGTCGGGACGTTCATCACGATCTACCTTGATTGCCACAAAGTGGTCGTTGATGATGTTCGCCATCGCATCATTTTCATAACTCTCCATATCCATCACGTGGCACCAGTGGCACCAGACGGCCCCAATATCCAACAGGATCGGCTTCTGCTGAGCGCGTGCCGTTGCGAACGCTTCCTCACCCCAACCAAACCAATGAATCGGTTGATGCGCTGCTGATCTTAAGTAAGCGCTTTGTTCGTTCTGAAGTCTGTTCATTTAATGATCACTACTTAATCTGAGCGAGAGCTTCTTTAAGCCGGTTGAAATCATCAATGGTGGCAACACTGTATTCTAAATCCACATATGCGATTTTCCCTTGGCGATCAATCACAAAGACGGTCCGTCGGTTGAACATCGTCTTCTCGTTGTAGCTGCTGTAGGCTTTTGCGACATCATGAGAGTGATCGCTGAGCAACCGGAACGGGAGGTTGTGATACTTTGCCCATTCGTGGTGCGACCAGGTGTAGTCTCCGCTGATCGCAAGGATGTCTGCATTGAGCGACTTGAGTCCCGCAAAATCATCTCGCATGGCGCACACTTCTTTGGTGCATCCGGGACTCCAATCGGCGGGATAGAACGCAAGAATGATGTTCTTCTTCCCAAAAGTCTCGGAAAGTCGTATCGGAATTCTTGCAATCGAGTCTTTGGTTGCGTAGGGGAGGGAGAAATCTGGTGCAGGCTGTCCCACCGTAAGCGTCGAATTCACTTGCCCGAAAGCGGCAGTGATCGATAGAATCATGATTAGCGTTGAGCAGAACCGATACACAGTCCCTCCATAAATGGCTGATCACAAAGTACTCCAATTTCACAGGAGTTGCAAAAGGAACTTTTACAGAGGCTTGCAACTTGCTTCTCTGGTCCATCGTGAGTATCTTTTTCATGATGAAACGATCATTCATCAAATCGGCTGCGTTGCTCACACTGGTTGTCGTTGCCCTGAAGATCCTGCCTATCGGCCAGGACTATGGCGAGTTCCTTCCAATCGGATTCTCTTTCGTGCACATCCTCAAAAGTCACGATTGTTCTGGGAAGGAAGTCCATCGTGGGCTTGAAGAGAAACATCTCTGCAGCATTTGTCATCGCCATTTCTCAGCCGACGGATATCTTTCCCCAATTGCAGTTTCCATTGCCTCTGTTGCGATTTCGCTTGACGTGGCAAAACCTTCGCTGTTCATCTCAGAAGATTTCTTTGCCTCTGCTTCAAAACGCGGCCCACCTCACGGATAGCGTTCTCTTTCCTTTTTC
>JANONN010000336.1:0-3649 GCA_031420835.1 Ignavibacteriales bacterium
ATTGACGATGCCTCCAAGAAAAACCACTGCCAACTGGACCGAAGTGAAGCGCAAACTGGAGCAGTCTTCGCAACAGGCACAAGGCGAAGTCATCGAGCTTGAGCTGGAAAAGTTGCTGTCAGCAACATTCCCTGACGACCACGTCCGCGCGATCGCAAAGGGCAAGCTTGGGGCCGACATCATCCAGAGAGTTATCTCCCCGAGCGGGCAGCACTGCGGAACCATCGTCTGGGAATCCAAGAACACCAAGAACTGGAGCAAGTCTTGGCTCTCAAAACTCAGGGCCGATCAACGCAGAGAGAAAGCCGAGATCGCAGTCATCGTCTCGTCGGTCCTTCCTAAGGACATGCGTTCCCTCTTTGGTCAAGTCTCCGGCGTCTGGGTAGCCGACTTCTCGGTGGCCGTGGCCTTGGCCGCTGCACTCCGCGCCAACCTCGTCGATGTTGCCCGAGTCACGATGACGGCCCAGGGCAAGACAGAGAAGATGGAAGTCCTCTACCAGTACCTCATGAGCATCGAGTTCCGCCATAGGGTCGAAGCGATTGTCGAGGCCTTTGTCACGATGAGGGACGACCTCCACAAGGAGAAGCAGGCGACAGAAAAGAACTGGGCAAAGCGCGGGAAGCACCTCGATCTCGTTCTGCAGAACGTATCGGGAATGGTCGGCGAAATCCAGGCGATCACACCCGCGTTCCAGAGGATCAAGCGGCTCGAACTCCCCTCGCCTCGATAGCTGTCTTGCCTAACAAAGATTTGCAGCCGTCGGCGGTTGGTTCGTGAGCCGCCGCGGCTGAAACCGCACGTTGGGCTGACACCATGCGCCGAAGAAGTTGACCGAATCCATTCATCCATCACTCCACCTCCTTATGCCCGACTATCAAACTGTACTCTACTCGATTACAGACGACATCCTTTCTATTGTTCTCAACCGCCCGGAATCTTACAACGCTCTAAATGAGGCAATGAAGAAGGATTTGAGTGATGCACTGAAGGAAGCGGAAAAAGATCCCAACGTTCGTTGTCTCGTTCTTCGCGGTGCGGGAGAGAAGGCGTTCTGCTCCGGACAAGATTTGAAAGAACACTCAGGCTCCACAACGCGTCGGTCGCTGAAGGAATCTCTTGAGAAGATGTACAACCCCATGATTCGCAAGATGCGAACGATGGAGAAGCCAATCATCGGAATGATCAATGGAGTTGCGGCGGGAGCGGGCATGAGCATCGCTCTCGCCTGCGATATGCGCATCATGGCCGATACGGCAAAATTCGTTACGGTCTTTTCCAAGATTGCGCTTGTGCCCGACTCCGGAATGAACTGGATGCTTCCGCGGCTTGTTGGCTTGGCAAAGGCGTTTGAGTACGCTGCTCTTAGCAGCGACATTACGGCGCAGGAAGCCGAGCGTGTTGGACTCGTGAACAAGGTCGTGCCTGCCGCTGAACTGGAGAAAGCAACGACAGAACTTGCTGTAAGATTAGCCATGTCGCCAACCAAAACCATCGGACTCATCAAGCGCACGCTCAACAAGTCGCTTTCTTCCGATCTTGACACACTTCTCGATTACGAAGCAACCATCCAAGAGATTGCTTCACTCTCCGAAGACCATAAGGAAGGAGTGCAGGCGTTTTTGGAGAAGCGCGCGGCGCAGTTTAAGGGACGGTGACAATTCATTCCCCATTTTTCACTCCTCATTGTTCATTTCATCCTTTCCTTGTTTTTCAAATCTCAAATGAGTAAGTTTTGTCCGGTCGATTACACTCGCTAACTTTCTGCCTTAAGAATGTTCAAACACATTGCCGTTATTGGCGCTGGGACGATGGGAGCCGGAATCGCTCACGCTGCCGCCCTCTCCAAGATCGATGTTATCCTCTACGACGTCAACGACACAATCCTGAGGCAGAGTATTGAGCGAATCAAAGCCGAACTGAAAAAGGGAGTCGAGAAGGGGAAGGTCTCGCCCGAAGAAATCTCGCAAATAGTAGAGCGCATTCGGCCCAGAACAAACATTTCCGATCTTGGCTCCGCCGAGCTTGTGGTCGAGGCAGTCGTTGAAGACCTACGAGTAAAGAAAGATCTCTTCCGTCATCTCGAAGCGAACACAAAGGCAACTACTATTCTCGCCAGCAACACCTCATCTCTTTCCATAACAGCCATCGCTTCCATAGCCAAGAAACCGGAGCGTGTGCTGGGGATGCACTTCTTTAATCCTCCGCACATCATGAAGCTCGTTGAGATCGTGAAAGGGGAGCAAACATCGCATGAGGTGTTACACAAGGCGATGAGCTTTGCGATGCATCTTGGAAAAACTCCGGTGATGGTCAAAGACACGCCAGGGTTTATTGTCAATCGTGTTGCCAGGCCGTTTTATGGCGAGGCGCTCCGGATTCTCGACGAGAATGCCGCATCGGTTGAGCAAGTTGATCGGATCATGAAACAGATTGGAGATTTTCCGATGGGACCGTTCGAGCTGATGGATCTTATCGGAATCGATATCAACTTCGCCGTCACTCAATCCATGTCCGATCAATATTTTGGTGAGCCGCGCTATCGTCCACATCCGATCCAGAAACGCATGGTTGATTCCGGCATGCTCGGTCGGAAAACCGGTCGCGGCTTTTACGAATACCCTAACAAAAAATGAATCCGATAGTTCATGCCAAAGAAGAAAACATCAACCTCAAAGAAATCCCAGCAGAAAATTCAGCAACCAATTGTCTATATTATAGGCGAATCCCCACTCGTTGAAGAGTATGGTATGCTCTGCGCATCGAAGGGATACGCGGTATTCGTTCACTGGAACGAACGGGGAGCCAAAACGCTTGTCAATAAGGCACTCAAACGAACAAGCGTCATCCCCGCCAAAACTTCTCTGGCTTTAGAGTTCACTAATACCGATCTTGAGGCAAAGAAGAAGAACATCCAGACGATTGACAAAGCGCTTCCGGCAGAGACCGCTATCATTAGCACCTCGATAACGGTGACGGCAACCGAGCAGGCTACATGGATGCACCATCGGCACCGGTTAGTGGGGTGTGGAGCGCTTCAGGGATTTTCCGCCAAGCCTCTCGTCGAAATTGCACCGACGGTCTTCTCGCCAAAGGAAACGCTCGAAGTCGTGCAGACCTTCTTCCGATCAATCGGCAAAGAGATCGAGTTCGTTCAGGATCGAATCGGAATGGTCTTGCCCCGCATCCTCTGCCAGATCATTAACGAGGCAACGTTTGCGTTGATGGAAGATGTTGCATCGCCCAAAGACATTGACACCGCCATGAAGCTTGGCGTGAACTATCCACACGGCCCGATTGAGTGGATAGACAAGATCGGCATTAAGAACGTTTATGCCGTTCTCAAAGCGCTCGAGCAGGATATGAACGAAGACCGGTACCGCATTTCTCCGCTGCTCCGGCAGATGGCGCTCAGCGGCGAATGGTGGAAGAGCAACTAACGATTGTCCAATTCTCTCAAAATTAGGAGGTACGTATGAAACGCTTATTCTTTGTCCTTCTCGCCATCGCTTCAGTTGTCGCGGTCCTTGGAGCACAACCGAAAGCCGTCCATTTCAAGAAACTTCAATAGTTTCTCCCCTCCAAAGCTCCTGCCGGATTCGAGCGTAAAAAACCTTCCGGCCAGACTCAAACGACGATGGGCATGACA
>JANONN010000337.1:0-7689 GCA_031420835.1 Ignavibacteriales bacterium
TGCCGCTGCTGCTGTCGATCGTCTGGGTCGAGGTGGCGTCGAGGCTCGGACTCGCTGCGTCCTACGGCCTGGTCCCCGGTCGGGTCGTCGTCGTGCTGGGTGATCTGGAGGAAAGTTGAGCGCTTCGAAGTTGTAGTAGTCCGTTTCGATCCCCGGACCATCGGCAACCGTGAAGCCCATCATACCGAAAATCCGTTTGATCTCATTCGTCGTTTGCGTAAGCGGGTGCATTGTTCCAATGGGTCGGGGCCGACCGGGGAGCGTAAGGTCAAGCGGGGCAGCCGCAGTGGATGGACGGTCAAGCGATTCCTTCTTTAGGTCGAATTGCGCCTGCGCAAAGGTTCGAAGTTCATTCAATGCCTTACCAACAATAGGTTTCTCTTCCGAGGATACCGCCTTTAACGATTCGAATAAGTCCGCGATTGTTCCTTTGCGAGCAAGGTATTTGATGCGGACTTCTTCAAGCGACTGGGCTGAGGATGCTCGTTCAAGGTCTGTTGCAAACTCAATGCGAATCTGATGTATCTTTTCTAGCATTCGATAACCTCAGACACTGTTGTGGGAATCCTCCAAAGGAGTCCTCCGAAGGAGTCCATTCGGACATTCGGACATCCCTTCGGGAAAAGAAAAAATCTTCTCTGCATTTCCGATTCACTCGAGCTCGTGGTTCAACCAGAAAACCACCAGCCCAATTCGAGAACCGTTTCTGCGGAGAAGATTTATGGTTACGCCGACGCGAACTTTACAACTTCGCTAAACGCCTGCGGATTGGTTACCGCAAGGTCGGCAAGGATCTTGCGATTGATACCAATCTGCTTCTTGTCCAAGCCGGCGATCAGTTTCGAATAGCTTGTCCCATTCAAACGTGCAGCGGCATTGATTCGAGCGATCCAGAGTGACCGGAAGTCCCGCTTCTTCGCGCGACGGTGTTTGTAGGCATGTGAGAGCGCTTTCTCGACATGGTGCTTCGCAACAGTGTACACCTTGCTCCGAGCGCCCCAGTATCCCTTGGCCTCACCGAGAACTTTCTTTCTGCGTCGGTGTGACGCAACCTTATTCTGTGAACGTGGCATTGTGTTGCTCCTTATTTTATCAGACTACCAAAAGTCGACGCACGCGGTGTGAATCCCCCTTGGCCACGAGCGTCGGTCTTCGGAGGTGGCGCTTTCGCTTGCTCGACTTGCTCGTTAATATGTGGCGACGAAATGCCTTCCGGCGTTTGAACTTACCATTCGCCGTGACTTTGAACGATTTCATCGCACTTCGGTTTGATTTCATCTTTGGCATACCGTCTCCTTTGTTTACCCCTGTTTCAGTTCTTTGCTCTCTTCAGAACCTTTCTTCTTCGCTTTGTCAGATACGTAGTAGGCGATCATCTGGCGGCCTTCCATCTTTGGCGGTTGATCAACCTTGGCGATGTCAGCCAATAGTTCAGTCAGACGATCGAGCAACTCTTTCCCATGATCTTTATACGTGATTTCTCGCCCTTTGAAAACAACCGTAGCTTTCACCTTATGGCCTTCCTCGATGAAGCCGCGGGCATGTCGCATCTTGAATTCAAAATCATGCGTGTCCGTGTTCGGATGGAATCGAATTTCTTTGACCAGTGTAATGTGTTGATGCTTCTTTTGGAGTTTCTCTTTCTTTGCTATCTCATACTTATACTTGCCGAAATCCATCAACTTGCACACTGGTGGATCGGCATTCGGTACAATCTCAATAAGGTCGAGTCCTTTGCTGACTGCCAGATTGTATGCTTCGCGTGTCGACAAGACGCCGATCTGTTCCCCATCATCGCTGATAACGCGTACCGTTGGCGCTTTAATCTCTGTGTTAATCCGGGCTCGCTGTTGTCTAATGGCCGAGAACTCCTTCTATAGTGAGAGCTTTAGTGTTGATCAGATGCATTATCTTCGTCAGGAACTCATTACGGTTTATTGACCCAAGATCACCTTTCTTATGCTGGCGAACGGAGACGCTGCTCTCCGCTATCTCCTTGTCCCCGACAACCAACATAAATGAAATTTTCTTCGTTTCCCAATCCCGTATTTTGTACCCTATTTTCTCGTTGCGATCATCGAGTTCAACACGCAACCCGGCGCTCTTGAATTCATTGTACATTTGCTGAGCGTACAACAGATGATTATCGGTGATCGGCAAGATTGCAGCCTGAATCGGTGCCAACCACAGTGGAAACTCGCCCGCAAAGTGCTCTATCAAAATGCCGATGAATCGCTCGAGAGAACCGAACGGCGCCCGATGGATCACGACAGGCCGGTGTTTTTGTCCATCACTGCCGACATATTCCAAATTGAACCGCTCCGGCATAACATAGTCAACTTGCACGGTTCCGAGTTGCCACGTACGACCCAAAACATCTCGGACCATGAAGTCTATCTTCGGCCCGTAGAAAGCCGCCTCACCTATGCCGACGAAATAATCCAGACCCGTTTCCTTTGCAGCCTCCTCGATGTCGCGTTCTGCCTTCATCCACAATTCTTCTGCGCCTCCGTATTTCTCGTTGTTCTTCGGATCGCGGAATGAGAGACGAACGCGGAAGTTCTCAAATCCCAATGTTGCAAAAACATGTTTGATCAACTCGATCACACCGCACAATTCTTCCTTCAGTTGATCCTGGCGCATGAACATGTGCGAATCGTCCACGGTGAATGAGCGAACGCGAATCAACCCATTCAATTCACCCGACTGCTCGTATCGATACACCGTTCCGAATTCCGAAAGTCGAATCGGCAGATCGCGATAGCTCCGTGGCTTGGCCGCATAGATCTGAAAATGATGCGGACAATTCATCGGCTTGAGCAGGTATTCCTCTTCCTCCACTTTTATCGGCGCAAATTGGCTATCCTTGTAAAATGGATAGTGTCCACTCGTTTTGTAGAGGTTGATATTGCCGATATGCGGCGTCACAACCGGCAGATATCCCGCTTTCTTCTGTTCATCCCGCAGAAAACCCTCAAGTGTCTCACGAATGATAGTTCCTTTGGGAAGCCACAACGGTAACCCGCCCCCAACTTTCGGCGTAAGAAGGAACAACTCAAGCTCTTGTCCCACCTTGCGATGGTCACGGCGTTTCGCTTCCCCCAACCGGAAGAGATATTCGTCAAGCTCTTTCTGGGTCGGGAATGACACCCCGTAGATTCGTTGGAGCATCTTATTCTTTTCGTTCCCGCGCCAGTATGCACCCGCAACATTCAAGAGCTTGATTGATTTGATTCTACCAGACGAAGGGATATGCGGACCGTAGCACAGATCCGTAAAGTTCCCTTGTTGATAGAATGTGATCCGTTGTCCCTTTAACTCTTCGAGAAGCTCGAGTTTGTACTGATCTCCCTTCTTCTTGAAGTATTCGACAGCCTCTTCCCATGCCTTTTCTTCCCGAACGAACGGAACGTCGCGAGTGGTAAGCTCATACATCTTCTTTTCGATCTTCCCCAGGTCATCGTTCGTCAGCGTATGATCGCCCATATCGATGTCATAGTAGAATCCAGTCTCGATGGGCGGACCAATTCCGAACTTGGTTCCCGGAAAGAGCCCCTCAATCGCCTCTGCCATCAAATGTGCGGAACTATGCCAGTAAGCGTACTTTCCCCCGTCGTCCGCCCACTTCAGAATCTTCACCGTGGCATCTGCGTCAATGGAGCGACTCAAGTCCCACACTTCACCGTTGATCTCAACAGCCAGCGCTTCACGGGCAAGCCCCTTGCTGATACTCTCTGCAATCTGCAAGCCACTAACCCCAGAATTATACTGTCGTTGGCTCTTGTCCGGGAATGTTGCGGTAATCGTACTCATCAGGTCAGGAACAAAAAAAATCGGAGCACTCTCCGATTCTCTTGCCTCTCTCCTATTCTTATTGTCACCGTGGGCTCTATAGGACTCGAACCTATGACCTCTACCATGTCAAGGTAGCGCTCTAGCCAACTGAGCTAAGAGCCCCTACATCGGTAAGTTTCGATAATTACGGGAGTTATGATACTGAAAAATTGGAGGAGAAGCAAGAGTTATGGAGTCACGGCCGCGTGATCGGGACAAGGACAGATCTTTCGAAGATAGTCCCACGAGTAGATTCCCTCGTTGTGCCCGTCTCCCCATTGAATTCCGGCGGCGTAGTGACCAACCTGAGTTATGTTCTTGACGGAGAATTTTCCTTCAATGAAAAGGGGAAGGAGGTTCTGGGCTGCGGCTCGTTCCTTTGTACACGCCGCGCACGGGCATTGGTTGCGCAAATACTGAAGCCCAAACGTACTAACGTGATTATCTTGCCATGTGACCACCAACGTCGAGTCGGGTGTCACCCTTATCTGCTTCGGGGTCATTCGTCACTCCCCTTGCGCTTTTGTTCTGCCGCCAACTTACGGAGCAGAGCATTGAGATCTTTTTTTTCGCGTTTGGGGATATACGTTTCGTGGAGAGATTGGAGCCGCTGTTGGGAAATCACATCAAGCTCCTCGTCATCGCGGTCACGCTTTCGGAACATCTCTAACGTCTCACGATCATCCCTCGCCATCTTCGGCAAGTAATCCACGAGTTCTCTAATCATCTCATGTTGTTCGCGTCGGGCCACGGTAACTGGGGGAAAAACCGTTCAAGGATGTGATGACGTGTGCCGAGGGCGGGACTTGAACCCGCACGGGGATTGCTCCCCACAGGATTTTAAGTCCTGTGCGTCTACCAGTTCCGCCACCACGGCAAGCTCAATGCAAAAGTAAAAATGAAAAATTCAAAAAAGGCCTCAACCCATACCATTTTGCCTTTTTAATTTTTCATTTTGAATTGATTTGAGGCGCCGGGCGGATTCGAACCGCCGCATAAAGGTTTTGCAGACCTCTCCCTTACCACTTGGGTACGGCGCCAATAATAATTTCAAAATGAAAAATGCAAAAGTAAATTTGAACGTATGCTCTTTTTACTTTTGCATTGTTTCGAGCGGGAAACGGGACTCGAACCCGCGACATCAACCTTGGCAAGGTTGTGCTCTACCAACTGAGCTATTCCCGCAAGTATTGTTTTCCAATCCCGCCAAACTGCGGCGGGATCCTCAATGTTGCAGCCACTCACTTCGTTCGTGGGCAACATTGGGACTGAGCTATTGCCGCAAGTTACTTCTTCAAACTCATTTCCATACCGCCAAAGACAGACACAAAACCGAGCCGTAGAATGGACGCTTCAAATATAGCAAAAAGCTCCAACCGTTGCAAGGTTCTTAATAAGTCCTTAGAACGGATTTCCGGAGCTTGTCCCTTTCCTCGTCTGAACGCCGGAAGTTGTAGTCGTAAATGGCACCTTCCCAATCGCCATAGAATGGATTGGGAAGAACGATGAACTTTTTCCCCCACTCTTCCTTGAATCTATCAGTCGCCACAAACCGATCCGTAACTGATTTCTGCTCAAATGCGTCGGAGAAATCGTTGAGATTGTCTCCCATCAACAGAATGATGTTGTATTTTTCTGCAATCTTCTGTCGCCGGCTCTCTTTGCTGCTCTCCTTGTCTTGAAACAGGAACCGTTCTTCAATCACCTTCGGAAATCCTTTCGCCCTCAAGTTCTTCATAGTTGCAGGTTGTTCCTCCAGCTTCCGATTTGAAACGTAGAAGACGTGCACCCCCTTGCTCTCAGCGTAATTCAGAAATTCTACCGCTCCTGGAATGGCTTCTGCTTTTGCAAGCTCCACCCACTCTCGCCAACCGGTGGGATACATTTCGTTTGACAAAATCTGCTTTGCGTTGTAAGGGCTGTTGTCGAGAATAGTCTCATCAACATCAACAATCAATGCGCGCGGCTTTGCGCTCTTCTCAGCAAGGTTACGATCAACCATCATTCGAGCGGTATTGTACGATTGATACAACAAGGCACGAACCTCAGCCGATGTTTGGTACCACACGACGGCAAGAACCATGTGCTCGTTGCGCGACTTCTCGGCCTGCCATGCAATAAAGAAGAAGATGAAACAAGAGAGAACGATTGGGATGAAAACGTATGGAATCGTTTTCCGTAATCGAGTGGTCTTCATCGGAGCTTCCTCCTATGCAATGATCGTTGCCTTTTCAATAATATGTCAGAATATGATTCGCCCAAAATATTCTCGGGCCGAACGCCGAATGCTTCCTTCAGCTTATCTATCAGTTGCCGGGCCTGAGCTTTTCCTTTTGTCACCAACACTTCAAACTCCACAAAGGAACCTAAGCTGGATACTTTGTCAATGTGAATTCTGGAATTGCGATGCAGGAAGAGTAGTCTCTCCTTCCGAATCACTACCCTTGTCCCGAAAAGTTCATCGAAGAGTCGTCGAAGCGCGGCAGGTTCCTTAACCGGAATAACCCTGTAGTCTGAATAACGGGATGCACGACTGTTCGGTCTGTTGTAGTAAATCAACTCTGCTTGTCCGGAAGCAAACTCACGCAGTTTCAATTTCCCGCGTCCGATCTTGAAATATGTGTCAGTTTGGAGAAGGATCCCGATTCGGCGCGCTCCGATCATGCGCGAGATCGTTTCTGCTTTCTTCCGGTTGGGGTAGTGAGCTTTTAGCTCAAGGTTATGGGGCAAAGGCGATTGAAGAGAGAACTCTTGAAATGCATCAATGGTTGATCCCGAGAATCTTGTATTCTAGCATCCCCGCAGGAACCTTGATCTTAACGGTGTCGCCCTTTTCCTTCCCCATCAACCCTTTGCCAATGAGAGAAGTAATGGAGATTTTGTTCTTGTCAAAATCAGCCTCTTCCTGAGAGACAAGACGATACTCAATAACTTCTTTGGAGCGAAGGTCTTGAAGCTTGACTAACGAAAGAATGCGAACCTTGTCGTCGGTCAGTTTGGATGGCTCAAGAATCCGCGCACGCATGAGCGTTTCGGATAACTTGGAGATGCGCAACTCGAGATGCTGCTGCGCCTCTTTGGCTGCATCGTACTCGGCATTCTCGCTCAGGTCGCCATAGCTTCGGGCTTCGGCGATCTTTTGCGCGATATCGCTTCGACCGACAGTCTTGAGCTGACGTAGTTCGTTCTCAAGCTCTACGACTCGTTCGCGCGTAAGATAAATATTTCCGTTATTGCTCTCTCCCATTGAATCCCTCCATAGCTCGTTCAACAATGACGATTCATCATCAAATGGAAACGGCAAAAAGAAAAGCCATCATCTCGCGATGGTGGCTGTTTGTTCGTTCTATTGGCAAAGTATCAGAAAAACGAGTAAGACGCAAGAAGAAAATCTTACTGCCCGGTTCCTCCAATCGTCATCTCACTGATAAGGATGGTTGGCTGCCCGACTCCAACAGGAACGTACTGTCCATCCTTCCCACATGAGCCGGTTCGCTTTTCAATCGCCAGATTATTGCCGACACCGATCACCTTCTTCATCGCGTCCGGGCCATTGCCGATCAGATTTGCGCCGCGGATCGGATAGCTCACTTCGCCATTTTCTATCAAGTACCCCTCGTTGATCTCGAACACAAAGTTGCCGCTCACAATATCTACCTGGCCCCCACCGAGCGACTTTGCATAGACACCTTTTTTCACAGAACGGATTAACTGATGAGGATCCTCCTTCCCTCGGTCAATAAAGGTGTTGCGCATTCTCGGCAGCGGGACATGCCGGAAACTTTCTCGACGGCCACTCCCCGTTGATTCAACATTCATTAGACGTGCGTTCAGTTTGTCATAGAGAAATCCGAC
>JANONN010000338.1:0-8634 GCA_031420835.1 Ignavibacteriales bacterium
TGCGCCTGCGCGCGTCAATCCAAACTTTGGCGGACTGCAAAGCGACGTGCGCGTGCGATTGCTGAACCCGCCTATTCCCGACATTCGATTTCTCTGGCGACTCGATCGCAAACGGAATGTCGGAATGCTGGAGCTTCCGAACAGTACGATGAAGAAGATCGAAGTGGAGCTTGCGCCGATGCTGGGTCGAGTTGCTGTAGCGCCAAAGAACGAAGAATCATTCCCGGGACTATGGCCCGGCGATTTCGGCGGCAACATGGATGCGCCCGAAGTTAAGGAAGGGGCGACGGTTTATCTGCCGATCTTCCACGAAGGCGCGTATTTTTATTTTGGCGATGGTCACGCGCTACAGGGGCATGGCGAGATCGCTGGCACGGGACTCGAAGCGACAATGGATGTGATTCTTCAAATCGAACTCATCAAAGGGAAGCCGATTGACTGGCCGCGGATTGTGGACAAGGATTACATCATGGTAGCCGGAAGCGCGCGCCCGCTGATTGATGCGTTCCGACTTGCGCATGTAGAGCTGGTGGAGTGGCTTGAGCAGGAGTATGGGTTTGACAAGTGGGAAGCGTATCAGGTGTTATCACAGTTAGCGGTGAGTACGGTTGCGAACATTGTTGATCCGCAATACACTGTCGTTGCTAAGTTTCCGAAGAAGTATTTGCCGAAGTAGTTGACGCACTCCGGCCGCATCGTCATGTCTTACAACAACACTTCGTCACGCCGTTTCAGCAATTCAATTTCCGCCGCGCGGAGATAGTCAAGATCTCCCAGTCGGCTGTGTTCAAGGATACGCTCTATGTGTTCGGCGGCGAGAACTCTCGGCATAATGACAAAGTCTGCCCCCTCTCGGTACATGCGAAGCGCTTCTTCGATAGAATTGGATGAGAGGATGACGGATGCGGTAACATTCCGCGAACGCAGGTACTTGAGAATTGCGAGATTTGTCGTCCCGCGGAGGAAATCGTTCGAAACGGTTGAGATGATAACGCTTGCTGACTCGATCCCGGCTTGTTCGAGCGCATCGAAATGGCTGATGTCAACATACGATGCGGCAATCCCTTTCTGTTTCAGCCTTGTGAGAACCTCCGGATTGAAGTCAAGAACGCGAAATGCTCTCCCGTCTTCCGTTAGGTTGTGAACGAGGGAACTCCCGACTCTATGACATCCAAGGATAAGGATCTCTCCACCGGCTTTTCCGCCAACCTCTTCTTCCTGATGATGCGAACTTTTCATTCCCAAGTGTTCGAGCGCACGGGTAACGATCTTCGCGAGTGTGTGTCCACTGATGATGAGATACGTGGATGCTGTTGAAGTAACCACAAGCGTAATTGCAACCAGAGAGACAATCTCTTGAGAAATATGTCCGTAGCTTAAACCGAGTGTGGCAATGACGAGGGAAAACTCGCTTGATTGAGCAAGAGACACCGAAGAGAGAATTCCAACCCTGCTGCCGAGCTTCAGAGCATAGGCCGTCGGGAAGATCGTCAGAATCCGGCTAACAATAATGAATGCCGAGAGAATCAAACCGGCAACAAACAAGGGAGCGGAATCCAAGACGATCTGCATACCGAGCGAAACGAAAAAGAGCGTCACGAAGAAATCGCGAAGCGACCGGATTTTGACAATGACGTCGTGACTGTATGGGAATGTGGAGATACTGACGCCAGCAATGAGTGCGCCCATGGCAATAGAGAAATTCGCTTTCAGCGCCAAACCACACATGACAAAACACCATGCGATGGAGAGAACTAACATCAACTCCGGATTTTTCGCCACGCGACGAAACGCCGCAGGCAGAACATACCTGCTCACAAGGAAACTCACCAGAATCAAACCTAAGCCCATGACAATAGACACCATCACCGGTCCTAACGAAGGATGGTTGATGTTCCCCTGTCCGGCAAGAACAAAAATAGCAAGCACATCCTGTACGAGAAGAACGCCGAGACTGATTCTTCCCGGAAGCGTATCCAGTTCTCCCCGATCACTCAAGAGCTTCACGACAATCATTGTGCTGCTGAACGCCAGCGTTACGCCGATATAGGTTGCGGTCAAGCCCTCATAACCGAGCCAACCCGCTACAACAAATCCCAATGCAGAACACACAACAACTTGAATGACTCCGATGATGGAGGATGCAACACCGGAGCGAGCGAACTTCTTAATATCAATTTCCAGACCGACAATGAAGAGAAGAAACGCCAATCCGAGTTCGGAGATAATAGCCACATCACTTTGATACTCGATGAGTTTCAATCCACGAGGCCCGATGATGGCACCGGCAGCAATGTAACCGAGAATTGGAGGCTGGCGAAGAAATTGTGCCACAAACGCTACGATAGAGGCGGCAACAATCGAATACCCAATGGCGTAAAGGAGGTTGTCGTGCATAGCTGTTCGATGCGGTTAATCAGAAAAAGCTCCACCAATGCTACAAAATATTTGAGATAGGTTCAACAGAATCTCTGTGACTTATGCAGATTATGCCATCGCTTTCAATTCAGGCTTGCATCTTGTATATTGGGTCGACATTCTCATGACAATCGAACGCGCTCCTCGAAAGCTTTTCCACATCGTTGGCCTTCTCCTTCTGATCACCACATTTGGTTCCATGGGCTATCATCTTATCGAGAAGTGGTCGTTTATGGATGCACTGTACATGACCATCATTACCCTTGCAACGGTCGGGTACGCCGAGATTCATCCCCTTTCGCAGGCCGGACGAGTATTTACGATGTTCCTTATCATGGGGGGGATGGGATTCCTTTTGTATAGCATCACAGAAGCCACAGCGTTCCTGGTTGAAGGAGAAATGTCAGGCTATCTTCGGAGGAAAAAATGAATAGGACTATTCACCGATTATCGAATCACTATATCCTTTGCGGATACGGTTTGAAAGGCGAACACATTCTGGATGAATTACTTCGAACCAAACGGAAAGCTGTTGTTGTCGAACTCCATCCGGAAAAAATCCGGCGATTGATGGATCAAAAGGTGATGGTCATAGAAGGGGACGCAACTGAAGATTCTGTGCTCAAGGCGGCCGGGATTGAACGTGCTGCCGGACTTGTTGCAGCCTTGCCGACAGACAAAGACAATCTCTTTGTTGTTATCACGGCTCGTGGGTTGAATCAAAAACTGCGTATTGTGGCAAAAGTAGATGAAATGGATGCGAGCAAGAAATTCTTGAGGAGCGGTGCCGACTCAGTTGTTTCGGCGAACCTTATCGGGGGCATGCGGATGGCTTCGGAATTGATACGGCCAGATGCGGTAACATTCCTCGATTCGATGTTGCGTGACAATTCAGACTTACGTGTTGAAGATGTAAAGGTGAACGCTTCATCGAAATTCTCTGATAAGCCACTCAAAGAGTGCAAACCGCTGCAAAGCTCTCACGTGTTACTCTTTTCTGTCAAACATGCCGACAACTATGAATTCAATCCTCGGCCAGAAACCGTCGTCCATGCCGGTGACACGCTCGTCGTGATTGGACATCCTGAGCAGATCGCTACTGTCCGGAATGCATTTCAGTTGAACGCGAAGAACTGACTATGAAGACCACGACAATCGTGATCCTATCGCTGCTCATCAGCCTACCATTGCGCAGCCAGACCGGAACTCTTGTCGTTCTCAACAAATCCGACAACACCGCATCGCTGATTGACCTCCAGACGAAAGAAACGGTTGCCGTAGTTTCGACCGGCACAGACCCTCATGAAGTGGCAATTTCACCGTACGGCGAGATGGCAGTCGTCTGCAACTATGGAACTGGACAAGCTCCCGGCAATTCACTCACCGTCATAGATGTTCCTGCCAAGAAGAGAACGAAGGATATTGACTTAGGGGAATACCGTCGTCCACACGGGATTGAATGGATGAAAGGAACGAAGAACGTCATCGTTACTGTGGAAGCGAATAAGGCCGTTGTTGTCGTGAACATCGAAACGGGGAAGATCGAATCGGCCATTGAAACGGGACAGAACGTTTCCCACATGGTGGCTCTCTCTCCGGACAATGCGAGAGCGTTCATTGCAAACATCGGTTCAGGAACAATGACGGCGCTTGATTTGAAGAGCAAAAAGAAATTGATGGATATCGAAACTGGAGTCGGTGCAGAAGGAATTGATGTCACTCCCGATGGAAAGGAAGTCTGGGTCACAAACCGATCTGCGAACACGATTTCAATTGTTGATGCCGTGAACCTGAACCTTGTGGCAACACTTGAATCGAAAGATTTTCCAATTCGATGTAAAGTAACACCGGACGGGAAGCATGCACTTGTCTCGAACGCACGATCGGGAGATGTAGCGGTCTTTGAAACGAGAACAAGAAAAGAAGTTGCACGCATCAAAATGGAACTGAGTGTTGTGAACGAGACAGACAAACGGCTCTTTGGCGATCAGATTGGAACGAGTCCGGTACCCATTGGTATTCTCATCCATCCGAGCGGCTCACACGCCTATATCGCCAACAGCAACGCCGACATGGTGACAGTGATTGACTTGAAGATGTGGAAGGTGGTTGACCGTATCAAAACGGGGAAAGAACCGGATGGGTTGGGGTATTCGGCGGTGGAAATACGGTGACATAGTATGGCATGAACCTGATTTGACAACGAGCATTCAATGTCGTATCTTCATTGTGTATACACCATAAGGAGATGATAGATGCAGGCGAGAGTGCAAAAGTGGGGTAACAGCCTGGCGCTACGGATTCCACGAACAGTTGCCGAGGACGCGGAAATACGGGAAGGTGCAAGAGTTCAAATTGCGGTAAAGCAGGGCAGGATAATCGTTGAACCTCAACGTTCGAAGAAGCTGAAGCTCAAGTCCTTGCTTGCACGTGTGACCAAAGAGAATCTTCATAACGAAACGGCAACCGGCAAACCCTCAGGCAAGGAAGTCTGGTGACAGGGCGAGTGAAGTATGTGCCGGATAGGGGCGATATCATCTGGGTCACGTTCAATCCGCAAGCGGGCCATGAACAAGCAGGAAGAAGACCGGCGTTGGTCCTTTCACCTGCCGCCTACAACAGTAGAGTTGGCTTAGCTATCTTGTGTCCGATTACGAACCAGGAAAAGGGTTATCCTTTTGAGGTGAAATTACCCGAGGACGTAGGGATTAGAGGAGTCGTGTTGTCTGATCACGTCAAGAATCTTGACTGGCGCGCACGAGAGGCAAAGTTCATCTCAAAGGCTCCCAAAGAAATCGTCATCGAAACCCTTGCCAAGCTTAACACACTGTTGCACTAAGGAAGCAAAGTGCACGGATCACGCGAATTTTGTCTCACCACGTTTCTCCTTCCTCCCTTCAGCATAACAAGGGAATCCGATGAGGCTTTACCATAGATTGATCTCGTTCCGACGGTCTCCGTCGGAACGCATGTGGAGGACGCTCTGCGTCCGCTTTTGCGCGAAGGAAAGACTGGCCAAGGAGCAGCCACTCAGGCGTTCCCACGCGGAGCGTGGGAACGAGCTAAGCAATAGAGAGGAAGCATGAAGCTTTGCCATCGCGTACTCATGGGAGATTGCCTGCAGCATCTCTCCTTCCTTCCAGACGGTTCCGTTGATCTTATCCTCACCGATCCACCGTACGGGCAGGATTATTCCACCGGTCGCCAGAAGCACACCATCCGTAGAACAACCCGCATTGCAAACGACACGGGGGAACTTGATATCCAGCGTTTAATGGCGGAATTTGACCGCGTCACAAAGGACCGGAGTCACATCTATATCTTCACAAGCTGGAAGACGATTGATCTGTGGAAGGTGGAGTTTGATAGGCACTTCGTTCTCAAAAACATTCTGATTTGGTCGAAGGACAACCACACAGCGGGTGATCTTTCGTGGAGTTATGCCCAATCGTACGAGATGATACTGTTCGGTATGAAGGGAAGAAAGAAACTTCACGGCCGGCGTGATCGTGACAGTGTGTACATTCCTAAAGTAAAATCGCACGATCAAGAGCACCTCCTCCAGAAGCCCGAACCATTGATCGAATATCTGATTCGGAAATCATCCATTCGCGGCGACACCGTGCTCGATCCGTTCGCGGGATCCGGAACGACGGGAGCTTGCTGTGCACGGCTTCTTCGAAACAGTATTCAGTTTGAAGTTGATCGGCGCTATCGGAGAACACTCTTGAAGCGGTTGAAGACAGCAGTGGAGCTTTCAGGCACGGAGCAAGAGGTTGACATTTCGTAGGGCTTTGTGATTAGATCAACCAAAAAGATGTCACCCCTTCAGGGTTTCAGCCGCTCATTGTTGACTTTGGCCGAGGGCGATGCCCTCGGCTCAGGTATCAGTCCCTTTCAGGGACATTTCCTGAGAACCTGACGCTGAAAGCGTCGGATACATCAGGTCGGGGCTTCGTCGTGAGCTCAGCCGAACGACAGCGTCCCGACCAACACATACCTCGATTCGAGATAACCCTGTCCGAAGGTCCGTAAGGACTCCTTCGGAGAAAGGGTGAAATACGATAATCGAGCAACTTGAACGACATAGAATGGTAATCTCAACAACTCGTGATCGCTTCGACCGCGAAAGCGGCAGGGAAGCCGCGGTCATCGAGCAGATATTCCGATTCTATCCGTGGCTAAAACCGCTTGTTGCCTCATTTGAGCCAGAGAACACGCCGCACCACGACTATCGCGTCACAGTTCGCGAAGGGATTACAGCCACGATTGAAATTCAGATCACCAACTACGGCCGACACGACGGAGAGGGTTTTCGACGATACCACGATGTAAGACTTGATTTGATCTCCGCGTTTGAAGCATCCCATCCCGAATGTCGCAAGCAATACCACATGAACGAAGGAACCTGGAAGTCGTTGAAGAGCACTAAAGAGTTGGAAGAGTTCGAGAAGGCGTGTCCGATTCAGCGTTGGGGAAAACTCAAAACGTGTGACGCCGCGTTCTTCCTCTTCACCGTTGTCAAACGAAGAAACCGGTGCGACATCTTGCAACTGTTCGACAACAAGGCGCTGAAGAACCAATCAGCATACTTCATTGACCGTTACGGAGTGAAGATCAATCAAAAGCAAGATGAGCGTTGGGGTTCGGCGTTTGTGCCGGTGGCTGTTAGCGACGAAATTCTCCATCAATGCCGGGTGAAGGATGAAGAAGATTTCCTACGTGTGTGCGATTCGCGCCCAGTAATTTGACTCAGGTGAAACAAGGTTATGGTGTTGTCTTTCATACAAGAAAAGGCGACGTCTATATTTTAGGCATCGCCTTCTTCTTCCATCAATCCAACCATCCATTACTCCCGTTTGGATGCTGGCGTTCTCCACGCCAAGAGACTACATCTTCGCCATTGCTACGCTCTTGATCATCATTCCATTCACCCCACCTTTGGCTCGCACAAATCCTTTGGCCTCAACCATATGTCCGATGTGATCCATCAGAATGGCGTTCGGGCTTTTCTTGTGGTCATCTGGTAAGAGAGACACGTAGACAGTTCCATCGTTCGTCAAAATGCCAAGCGATCCACCTGCCTTAGCGCACGCCTGAGCGCACTTTATATGCCCCTCTCCCCTCGATCCACCCATCAAATAACATGCAACATCAACGACTTCCCCCTTCACGGTCATTTCCTTTTCGGCCTTCTTCTCCTGTGCAAAAGCAGACACAGAAAGAAGCGTAAGAATGGCCACTGCAACAATAAAGTATCTCATGGTAACTCCTCCTTAAGTTATGATGAAGTGAGTAAATCACGAAGAGAACGTCTTGCGAGTCATATAACTCCGGGGATCGTCATTCAGTTCCCTGCTTATGAATAAAACGCTGTTCATAGTACAAGAAGCTCTTTTCCACATAATCCCGAATGTTTTGGAGTGCTGATTGAAAGAGTCCAGGCGGTGAAAGAAGACTTACGACGAGATGGGAATCCTTTTCAAAACCGAACAAATGACCTGGATGCACAAGAATCCCATATCTGTCGAGGAGTTTCGTTGCCCACATTTCATCGCTTTGAGTAGAGGGGAGTCGAAGTATTGCGCTCCATCCCCCCTCGCAGCGTAAAACACTCATCATAGATCCATCAACAAGTGATTGAAGCTTTGAGTAGTTCTCCTTCACCCGTCGTCTTATTTGATCCGTGCGCTCCGTCAAATGCTCAAAGTACGATGGGAGCGCATTCTGAACCGGCGTGTTGACGGACAGAAAGGTGTCAGCAATGATATCGAGTTTCTTTCGTGACTCGTTCACGAGGTGTTCCGGACCACTCAGTACAGTCCAAGCAAGCTTCATTTGGGGAAGTCCGAACAGCTTTGATAATCCGTTCAATGTGAAGGTCAATACTTCGCGGTTGGAAACAAATGATGGTGGGCCAGCCCGACCGCCCGCCAGAACGGCTTTGTCGGGCTGGCAGTCTGGCGGGTTTCCATCGAACGAGTAGGAGTGAAACACTTCATCAACTATTACAGGAATCTCTTGGGAAGCCGCGATCGCGTTGATTTGTTCTCGCTCGTTTGCGCTGATGAACGAGCCGGTCGGATTGTTAGGATGGAGAAGAATGATCGCCCGCGTTTGAGGTGTGATTGCAGTGTGAAAAGAGTCAAGATCAACGCGCCATTCGCCGTCATACTCTAGCCGATACGTCTGAAGTGAGATGTCGTGCAACTGAGC
>JANONN010000339.1:0-4819 GCA_031420835.1 Ignavibacteriales bacterium
CTCAATGTAATGGAAGCGGGGAACTGCGGCAAGTCTCGCGTTCTATGTTCGGGCAGTTCGTTAATATCACCGCATGTCCAACATGCGACGGCGAAGGGCGTGTGATCAAAGAGCCGTGTGGAACATGTCACGGCGAGGGGCGAGTGCACGGTGAATCAACCATCAAAGTCAATGTGCCAGCCGGAGTTGCGGAAGGGAATTATCTGTCTCTGCAAGGGCAAGGAAACGCAGGTCGTCGCGGCGGTGAATCGGGAGACCTGATCGTCGTCATCCAGGAGCAGGAACATCCGCACTTTACTCGGCAGGGGAACGACGTTATCTATGAATTGCTCATTAGCTTTCCGGCAGCGACTCTCGGGGGACAAGTCGAAATCCCCACGCTCTCCGGAAAAGCAAAGCTCACGATCGAGCCTGGGACACCTGCTGGACGGATACTAAGAATGCGTGAGCGGGGCATTCCGAAGTTAAACAGCCACGGTCGCGGAGATCAACTCGTCCGCTTGAATGTGTGGGTTCCATCAAAGCTCAACTCACGTGAGAAGCAGTTGCTCAAGGAGCTTTCGGAGCAGGAACATGTGAATCCCACCGAAGCCGACAAATCAGCCCACTCGAAGAGCATCTTCGACAAGGTGAAGGACGCGTTCTCGTAGCTGTTATGAAAATAAGCAGAAGGGATTGACGATTGAGTCATCGGGTCATTGTGCCATTTTATTAACTGCTATGGAAACAGCCATATTTTCATCCGCGGTGGTTCACCCCGTGAGATAGAATGCCTTCATCATTAGTTACCTCTGAAAAAAATATATCTCACGGGGTAAACCGCCGGATTCATGAACGCTGTTATGAAAGTAGTTATATTTTCATCCGGGGCGGTGAAGCGCAGATTCATGACCGCTGATGTTACGCAGAAAATAAGAATTGCCACGACCTTTGGCGAAGCCATTCCTTCGGAACAGGTCGTGGAACTGAATGAATAAAAATGAAGCGGGCTTTAGCCCAACAAAAGCGTCGCAAATCGGGGGTTAAGACCCAGCAATGCTAATGAGTTTCTAGTCCACGAGCTGAAGTGGCGAAGCCATCCCCTTGGGACTCGTGGCAATAAATCTGATTTTGATACGTAACTACTCAGCGTCTTCACGAAAAGGAGTATGGTCTTAATATCTTGGTGCAGACCCCCTGCCCGCCCGCCTGTTGCGTTCGGGCGGGTAGTCCCCCTAAGAGGGGGACGGTTTTCGTTTTCAGTTTTGAACTGAGTGGAAAGAAATCCTCTCCCCTCGTAGGGGAGAGTTAGAGTGGGGTCTCATGGAATTACCGTCTGTGTCCTCTCAAAAAACGTTCAACCAAACAGTACACTGGGTAGTTACTTTGATACAATGTTTTCCAAAGTGCGTAACATTATCTCATTAAGAGCATGCTGAAGCGTCTCAAGGATTGGTTGGCGCTGACGCAGACCGAAAGGAATGTGATCCTGTTTCTTTCTGCGACGTTGACAGTCGGCGTCGGCATCAAGCTGTATCGGGTGACGTTTCCCGATCAGCCACACTTTGACTACCGCGCTTCCGACAGCACCTTTGCCGCCTTGAATAAGGCAATGGAAGATGAAGAGAGCGATGAGGAAACGGCTGGTGGAAAGATCAACATCAACAAGGCTACCAAAGCACAATTGATAGCACTTCCCGGTATCGGTGAGGTAACGGCAGAGCGGATCCTCATCTATCGCGGCGAGTTGGGAGAGTTCAAGTCTCTCGATCAACTGTCAAACATAAAAGGGATGAGCAAGAAGAAGTTAGAACAACTCAAAACGTTTATAACAGTCCATTAGCACTCACCCCCGGAGGAACAATGTCCATTTACCACGAAGCAAAAGGTTCTCCCGTTCTCAAAGCTGTGATCGTCTTGTTGTTTGCAGCGCTCGTGTATGTTTTGTACGAACCGTACCAGATCCGCGAACAAGAGGGAAACTACAAGAAGGAATCCCGCTTGCGGATGATGAACATTCGCGCCGCGCAGCTCAACTTCATTTCCGAAAACGGTCGCTACTGCAGCACGCTCGACAGTCTGGTCATGTTCATCAAAACGAAACTCGACTCAGGCAGAATTGACGCATCGATCTTCAAGCCGCTCACGCATGGATCGTTCGAACTGGATTCGTTACTCCACTCTCCGAAATCCCATCGGCCATACTCATTGCAGTCGGTTGAGACGACCGTGATCAAGAAATATCTTTTGGAGGATCCGGATGGCTACGGTTCCATCGGTTCACTGACAGATGATACGCGCGTGAACAAAGCTTCGTGGGAAGAGTAAGACGCCACTGTTAGCTTGCCGAATAAATCATTTCCGTAAGCTCGCCTAACAGGTTGTTGAAAAAAGGGGGTGCATAGCCACGAGTCCCAAGGGGATGGCTTCGCCACTTCAGCTCGTGGAAACAAATGCAAAAACAAATGTGGGTTTTAACCCATAGTTTTGCACGAATGGGCTGAAGCCCAATAAGATTTCGCTACTCTTGTCCACGACCTGAAAGGCCGTGGCTACCCAAAACAGTTTTTCAGCAGCCTGCTCAGCTTTCCGAGCGTCGGCTTGCCCCGGGGCGAGCAGGCAAGCCAAGGGTTCCTTCACACTATCATACGAGAACAACGGTGGTAAATACAAGCCCCACTTCGTTCTCTGAAAGCGCCGAATGAAAACTCGACTGCTTGGTGTTTCCTTCTACCGCGGCATGATCCAGGTTGCCGAACTCGAACACGGAAAACAGCCGACTCTCACGTCGTTGGCAGAAGGAGAAGCCGCGTTCGATCTCGCCTCAGCCGGCACGGAACTTTCTGCCGATCACCCTCAACTTCCCGCCTTTGTCGATTCACTCCGGGGCGTACTCAAGCAAGCAAAGGTCTCTTCCAGTTCGATATCGTTTGCCCTTCCCCCTGAGTCCATGTTCATCAACACCATTCCGGTTGACAACTCTCTCAAGGGAAACGAGCTTTCCTCGTATCTTCAATGGGAGCTTCAACAGTATTACCCGTCGGCCAAACCGAAGGAGTTCATCACTGACAGTCACGCGCTGCCGGTAAAGATGGTTGGGGCGAAGCAGTCATTCACTGTTTCGGTCCGGCGCGGCGTGGTTGCATTTCTCCAGAAGGTCGCATCCGAGATACAGATGCAAATGGCGATTGTGGACATTGACCATTTTAGCACAGAGAAAACTCTTCGCACGAACTACCCCGAAATCGCCGCGCACACTGTAGGTCTATTTGGTGTTCGCAATGGCGCATTAGACGCAAGCTTAGTGCAAAGCTACCAGATGATTGACTATCGTCCCTACGCTGTCACCTCTACCGAGGAAATTCACAGCGCCGTTCTCAACTACTTGAAGTACCTCAAGAAGCGCGATGGGATAGCAAAACCGGAGGCTTTGATCTTGCATGGGATGGATGTTCCGCGCGATATGCTGAAATCGTTACACGAAGAATCGGGCATTCAGGCAATTCCGTTCAACGCCCTGAGAAAACTTCCGACGAGTGATAAGATCAAAAGTGCATTTGGGAAAGTGAGCTTCCGTTTTACAGCAGCGATCGGTCTGGCGCTGCGAAACCTCATAAATGAGAATCATCGCCGGAACGTATAAAGGGAGAATGCTCGTCACCGTCCGTGACCTCTCCATCCGACCGACCACCGACCGTGCCAAACAGACGATCTTCGACATCCTCACCCATCGCATTGAATTCGAAGACGCCGAAGTACTGGACCTATTCGCCGGCAGCGGGAGCCTCGGTCTTGAGGCGATCAGTCGTGGCGCCCGTTCGGTTACGTTTGTAGACAAATCGCGCACATCGCTCGCAGTCCTTGAACAAAATGTTCGGACGCTGCGATGTGAAACCCAATGCTCAATCCATCAAGCAGAAGTGTTCTGGTTCTTAAAGAATACGCGCCGAACCTTCGATATTGTCTTTGTTGACCCCCCCTACCGGCTCGACTCCATCGGCAAACTTCCCACAGCCATTTATGAGTCGGGCGTACTCCGACCTCACAGTTATGTCGTGATGGAACACAACAAAGGCTCTCTCATTCAAATTTCCGATGAGCAGTACGAAGCACTCCGTAAACCGTTTGGACAGACGATCGTTCTTATTATGAAGCCGATCAGTCTCTCGCAAGTAAGCCACGTGAATTTGCAGAAGGAGTCAGCATGAGAATCGCAATCTATCCGGGGTCGTTCGACCCGATCACAAACGGGCATCTCGACATCCTTGAGCGAGCGATGAAGCTGTTCGACAAGGTCATCATCACGATCGCGCGTAATTCTTCCAAGTCCCCCCTCTTCACGGAAGAGGAACGTCTGGAGCTGATTCGAAAGGTCGTTGCTCCATTCAAGAGTGTTGAAGTTGATTCATTCGATGGGCTGCTCGTGGAATATGCCCGGAAGCAGAACGCCATCGCCGTTGTCCGCGGTCTTCGTGCCATCTCCGATTTCGAATACGAATTGCAAATGGCGTTGATGAATCGCAAGCTGAGCGAGTCGCTCGTGACCACCTTCCTCATGCCGAACGAGAAGTACACCTACCTTAACTCCTCCATTGTCCGTGAGATTGCCCGACTTGGCGGCAACATCAATGGATTCGTTCCCCCGGAAGTGCAGCAAGCACTCGAGCAGAAGCTCAAGCGTAAGTAACTCATCTCAGTTATGCCACTTCTCTCAAAGAAAGTCCTCGCACTCGAAGAATCGAAAACGCTAGCCCTGTCCGCGCGGGCTAAACGGATGAAAGCGGAAGGGATTGATGTGGTGAGTCTCACTGCCGGCGAACCAGATTTCCCCACACCGGAG